>CAJQGO010000275.1 GCA_905477565.1 uncultured Planctomycetota bacterium | reverse complement strand
TGGCGAGACGCAGTTGCTGATTTTTCATCTGCAAGAACACATGCAGCCGCAGCCGATGCCCTTTTGCAAGAGAAGGACTTTGATGCGGCAATGGGATTACTCGTGCATTGGATAACGCTTCTTGAGGGAGACGAAATTGATCACTCTGGAAATTCATGGTTAGTAGCAGCCCATCGATGGCTTCGGTCTGCCCTTACTGATCTCAGCGATTCAGGCTGTGTTCGTATACGGCGATTCCTTGAATTAGTTGAAGCGAATACGGCTGGCCTTACTGAAATGATTGATATCGCTGCATCAGGCCAAGATCCCCTGAGTCGAAATAAATTAGAGTCTCCATTGTCGGACGAGACGGAAGACGATCAGATCGGTGCGGATGAAAGTGTTGCTTCGGCCTACGAGTCCATGGTATGGCAGGACTCGGCAGATGATGGAACAGATGGCGGAATGCTCGACGTTGATCTTCCGGCTGGTGCTACAAACCCCGTTGTAGCAGTGGAAGAAGCGGCTGATTTTTTAACGGGCGTTATTGTGATGCTGCGACAAACCGTTGTCACAGGTTGTCTTGATGCAGCTGCTGGTCGAATCCAAACAGCAACGGCTGAAACTGACTCCTTTGTGGGTTGGCGACAGACGTTGCGACGTCTGCGGCGGGCGATGGTACGTGCGGCAATGCATATTATTGCTCGAGATCAGGAGCAGCCTCCTGGAATGACGTCTGCAGAGTTTGATCGTCTTCGTTGGCAGCGTGATATAGCCGCAGAAAGACTTCTTGAAGCAGCTCTCCAAACTGGGGAAACAATCTGGATGCTTTCAGCAAGAATTGCAATCGCTCAGGGTGTTGTGAAAAAAACATCACTTTCCTCTGAAGACATAAAACGAAATTCTTTAAGAAAGATTCCAAAACCAGCGGTTGGAAAGTTGTTGGCTGCTGTGTTTATGGATGACCAACAAATGATCCGTCAGCAGATGGAATGTATTCGGTACCATCTGCGCGGTAAGACAGTGCTTTATGTGCCACTGTCACGAGGCGGTCGGGCCGATCGTGTGTTTGCAGCAAGGATGCGAGAACGGCTTCTGGAAAGGCTTGTTGCCGTTTTGCCCCGCCGAGGCCTTGTCGAGGAAACAATAGGTCTTGTCCGTCTCGCTAAAAAGCTTGAAAGTCGGCGCCCACCAGGAGCAGCAAGTGTCAGTGAATTTGATAGGGTTTTCGAAGCTGCGACGACCGCACTTGTAGGGCGAATAGTAGCAAGTGCTCCAGTCGCTGGACCTGGTGAGTCTGAACCATCTGGTGTCGTGACAACACAACGAATTTTAGACGGACTGGCTATTCTTATTCCAAAATTGTTAGAGACGTGGACTACTCATGCTCGGCAGCTTCGACTTTCTGTGCTGGAGAGAGTCCGAGAGGACAAATCGTTTCATATCATCAAAGAATTTATTGAGCGTTATGGTGCCGGGCTCTTCACGCAGCATCTCCTCACGCCACCATCGTTGCGAAGTGTGCTCCGTGGTGGCGTTCGTCCATTTCTTGAAAATCTTATTGAACAAAATGCTTCTGGATCAGATTGGCGGAACTCTGATTCAGATGACGAATACAACAAGACCCATCCCGACAAGTTGATAGACGCAATTAACGCTGGTGAGATTTCGCTGAAACAAGCAACGAGTCGGCTACGACTTGTCCTTGAGAGTGTTGCCGAGAATCACTCAGAATATAGAGATTGGAATTCAACCACAACACAATCTGATCATGGTGACTACCTTTATGTGCTGCTTGAGTTTCTTCGAATTAAATCAGAGTACGAAAGAATCGTCTGGACTCTTCGTCCAGTAAGTATGGCTCATCGGGTGCTCGTGCGGAGCGGTGCTGCTGAGGCTGCATCTGCCTGGAGGCAACGAATGGAGGAAGAAACCGCAGGTACGGCAAATGATCTAATTGAGCGTCTTTCAGCGCTTCAGCAAAAGACAGGCATTCGTTTGGCCAGTGTTGCTGATCGAGTACAACGGCCTTTTACAGCTATGCTCGAGCAGGATGAACTCGAATCACTTGTTGAGCCCGCCGTTCGAGAACTTCTTGCTGGTGAGCCTCAGGGTGCTGGGACTCAACTTGAAACACATGCTGAAGAATTTCTTGGTGTGGCAACTGGCGCAGGAGTTGAAGTGCCGGACTGGCTTGATCACCTGAGTGCAACAGTCGATCGAGTGCTTGAAGAAGCAGAAACAGGAGGATTGGCACCAGATGATACACGACAAGTGATGCCATCAACGCTTGCTGAGCCTTTGTATTGGAGTCGATTGCCTTGGCCACAACTTCTAGATGCAGTTTCCAAGAAGCAAGGGCGTTTATAATGGCGTCACATAGCAAGAAGCCTCGCCAGGATCCAAGTACAAATCAGCGGTCGTTGAATGTGTGGCTTGCAGGACGGCTCCAGCAAGAAGCCTATCAGAGCATGGCCGAACGGATTGCGTGGGATGTTTCAGAGCCGAATGGGCGATCTCCAACACTTGTTATTTATGAGCCAGCTACAGGAATTACGATTGGGCGGCTTGGGTCACACACCGATATCGATATTTCTTCTGATGAATTGGTAAGCAAAGGTATTGCAGTACGTTTTGTCGGTCGTGGTGGTGGTGCTGTGCTCCACGGACCTGGGCAGGTTGGCATTGCCCTGTTTGCTCCCCTGAGCAAACTTGGTCTTTCATCGTATGATGTTGGTGGTTTTCTCGAACGATTTGAGTTTGGTCTCGAATCAGCTATTCAAAGCCTCAGGTGTTCGACGGCTCGTGACTCACGTCAGCCAGGAATCTTTGGTCGCTCAGGGCTGATTGCTGCGGTAAGTTTTGCGGTTCGCCGGGGAGTTGTTTGGCATGGTGGTTTCGTAAATGTCTGCCCAGATTTAGGGCTTTATCGCCGGATTGATACCGTGCCTGTCGCCACAGGGATCAAGAAGCGTACGATGGGGTCAGTGCAGGCAGAAATCCGTCGGAAGGTACGCCTGCAAGATGCACGCACCGCGATTGTTCGGTCACTGGCAGATGCATTTGGGTGTGGAGATGTCTCCATCCAGTCTGGTGTACCAATTTTTCAAAACACTGAAACACGAACGCATATTCGAACAAATAAGAGTGCCTGAGGATTTATCCGTGTCGAAGAATGAAATAATGTCAACGAGTGCTGCAAGTCTACTGCCAATACTCAACGAACAAACTTCCACAGACCAATCTGGTTGTTCAACCTCTCAAGAACCCTCGATGCTCGTGTCACGGCGGCTTCCATCGTGGCTACGTCAGAATCTTGGGGAGGGAGGTGGTCACGGAGAAACAGCAGGATTGATTGCTGAACTTGAATTGGAAACAGTCTGCTCATCCGCGAAGTGTCCCAATCGTCTGGAATGCTGGTCTTCAGGGACAGCAACATTCATGATTCTTGGTAACGTATGCACACGTCCATGTGGATTCTGTTCAGTGCCAAAGGGAAAAACAGAAGAGCTCGAAGATGATGAACCAGAACGCGTCGCTGAGGCAGCGAGACGTCTTGGGTTGAAGCATGTGGTCATTACAAGTGTCACACGAGATGATTTGCCTGATGGCGGTGCAGAGCATTTCCGAAGAACTGTTGAGGCAGTCAGACAGGCAACTGGGGCATCAATCGAAGTGCTTGTCCCTGATTTTATTGGAAAATCTGGTGCCCTAGAGCAACTGCTCAAGAGTCGTCCTGATGTCTTTAACCATAACACTGAAACAGTGCCGCGGCTCTACAGGCAAGTCCGCGGGCGCAAAAGTGTGTATGAGTGGACACTCAAATTACTCGCGGATACAAAAAAAATTATGCCGGGTACAAAAACCAAGAGTGGATTAATGCTTGGGCTTGGAGAAACACGAGAAGAATTGCTTCAGGTATTCACGGATTTATTAAATCACGACGTTGACTTCTTGACGCTTGGTCAATATCTCCAGCCGACACTCGAAAGTCTTCCGGTTGATCGATATGTCCATCCGGATGAATTTAATGAACTTGGTGAGGTTGCCCGTCGCATGGGGTTTCAGCAAGTTGCGTCAGGCCCTCTTGTTCGTTCGAGTTATCATGCTCGTGAGATGGCTGAAGCTTAGAGATGGAATGTGTACATGTCGTGTGCTCAGCCCACCTGCACCGAAAACATGAACGCCTGTTGAAGTCATTTACTCGTCAGTCGATTCATCTAATCCGTGCTCAAGAAGCTTCTTTCTAAGTGTATTCCGATTAATCCCCAGTCTCGCAGCTGCTTTCAGCTGTACGCCATCGCAGGCTGCGAGCATTTGAGCGATGAGTTCTCTTTCAACACGACTGACAACCCGATCAAAGAGATTTACATCACCATCTGGTGCGGATGCCATTCCCTGTTCAACAAGATCACGTGCAAGGCTGTCGAGGTCACCACCACGGCCAGGCATGGCAACAGCAGATTGCTCGCCACGAAATGCTGGTGGTAAAAGTGTGAGTGTAAGCTCTTCGCTGTCGGACATAATGACACAGCGTTCAACAACATTTTGTAGTTCACGAACGTTGCCAGGCCAATGATGTTGAGTCAATGCTTCCATTGCAGATGGATGTATTGTCATGGTGTCGCGTGCATTGTCACGACAGTAGGTTTCGAGGAAGTGGTTAACAAGCAGGGGTATGTCGGTGCGCCTTCCTCGAAGAGGTGGTAGGTAAATTGGCACCACGTTGAGTCGATAATAGAGATCCTCTCGAAATGTCTCTTTTGCAACTTCATCAAGAAGTTCTCGATTACTCGCAGCTATCACGCGAGTATCAACCTGAATGGTTTCGGTGTCACCAACACGTTCGAATTCACGTTCTTGTAATACGCGTAGCAGTTTCACCTGAAGTTTCGGTGTTGTTGAGTTAATTTCATCAAGGAAAATTGTTCCCGTATGCGCCGCTTCGAAACGGCCGGCTCGGTTTGCTACGGCTCCAGTAAAGGAACCGCGGACATGTCCAAATAGCTCGCTCTCTAAAAGGCTTTCCGACAGAGCTCCACAGTTTACCCGGACAAATGGTCCGCTTCCGCGTTGCGAGAGTTCGTGAATGGCACGTGCAATAAGCTCTTTGCCTGTGCCCGTTTCACCAACAAGGAGAACCGATGCAGTTGAGGCTGCCACGCGG
>CAJQGO010000274.1 GCA_905477565.1 uncultured Planctomycetota bacterium | reverse complement strand
GTGAACTATTTACTGGGTACGGTAAATCTGTTGAGTCGGGACAGTATTCAGGAATGCGCAGCGAAGACTTTATTGAAAAAGTCGCGGCAGATTTACTCGATAGAGGTCTTGGGAGGCCGGCCACAAACTACAAATTGCGTGATTGGCTCTTTAGCCGTCAGCGGTTTTGGGGTGAGCCGTTTCCCATTCTGCACGAGCTTGATGATTCAGGTCAGCCAACAGGGGTCGTTCGGCCGCTTGATTCACACGAGTTGCCAGTACCACTTCCGGAGCTCGAGGACTTTCGGCCAGGAAAAACACCCGATCCGCCATTATCTCGAGCCAATGAGTCTTGGCTGTACGTTGAACGAGACGGTAAAAGATATCGTCGAGAGACAAATACAATGCCTCAATGGGCCGGCTCGTGCTGGTATTACCTAAGGTTTCTTGATCCGACGAATCATGAGCAGTTCATTGATCCAGAGATTGAGAAGGCCTGGATGCCCGTTGATCTGTATGTAGGTGGAGCTGAGCACGCTGTTCTTCATCTGCTCTACAGCCGCTTCTGGCATAAAGTGCTTTATGACCGTGGTTACGTGTCTGAAGTTGAACCTTTTGCTCGACTGGTGAATCAAGGAATGATTCTTGGTGAGGTGGAGTTTACTGGGTATCGAGGGAGTTCAGGTGGCTGGGTATCAGCCGGTCAGCAGAGCAGTTCAGACACCCCGATGAAAGTCTCGGCTGAAAATGTAGAAAAGCAAGGCGAGCACTTTGTGCTTCGGGATGCACCGCAGGTACGTGTGGAAAGCCGAGCATATAAAATGTCGAAGAGCCGTGGGAATGTCGTTAATCCAGACAAAATTGTCCGTGAGTTTGGTGCTGATGCATTGCGACTGTATGAGATGTTCATGGGGCCTCTTGAAGCAACAAAGCCATGGAGCACATCCGGTGTTGGAGGAGTCCGAAACTTTCTCGATCGGTGCTGGCGGCTCGTGGTGGACGAGGGATCTGACGATATTCAGCTTGCGTCTCAAGTAACAGACAAAGAGCCTACGGATGAACAGATGCGAGCAGCGCATCGCATGCTTGACAAAGTCACGTCGGATATTGAATCACTCTCATTCAATACCGCGATAGCAAAGATGATGGAATTTGTAAACTTTGCCACACCACTTCAAGAGCGACCACGGGAGATCCTCTCTCTTTTCGTTTCTGTACTTTCACCTTTTGCACCTCATCTTGCAGAAGAACTCTGGGTCGTATTGGGAAATACAAGCCCGGTCTCACTGGCTGCCTGGCCTCTTGTAGAGTCATGTTGGCTCCAAGACGCCACCTTAGAAATTCCTGTACAGGTTCAGGGCAAACTTCGTGCACGTATTACTGTGCCTACAGGTACAGATGCCGTTGAACTAGAGGCTGCCGCAGCTGCAGAGCCGAAAATTGCAGCCTTACTCGCCGGAAAAACAATAGTGAAAGTGGTTGCTGTGCCGGGTCGGATGGTGAACTTCGTTATCAAGAAATGATCTGAACGACATGTGTTTATCAAGGAGATAAATGATACAGGTGTAGTGTTCGGAAAAATTGGTACGGAATGAGCTTTTCCATGAGACTGTCTGTCAGTTTTCAATGAGCTTTTCCTTGGTCCTGAGGCCGGAGCAACGTAGCATGTACAAGAGGGGATTTGTGGTGCCACATGTCCACTCTGTAATTTTGTTGATGCACCCTCAACGCGGAGAGTCATTGGATGAGTGTGAGTAATGTATTGGCTTTAGTGCTTGGCGGAGGCCGTGGGACGCGGCTTTATCCTCTGACACGAGATCGTTCAAAGCCAGCAGTTCCACTTGCTGGTAAGTATCGCATTATCGACGTGCCACTATCGAACTGTATTAATAGTGGGGTGCAACGAATCTATGTGATGACCCAATTTAATTCCGTGAGTCTGCATAGGCATATTCGTCGTACATATAGATTCGATGCCTTCAGTGGTGGTTATGTCGAAATATTGGCAGCGCAGCAAACCAATGAAGCGATGGCGTGGTATCAAGGGACGGCAGATGCTGTTCGGCAGCACATCAAGTTGCTTCAGGATTCTGATATTAAACAGGTCTTGGTACTTTCTGGTGACCAATTGTATCGAATGAATTATGCCGATCTTTTAGCAACCCATGAGGCAAATAACGCGGATGTCACAATTGCTGGAATTCCTGTCGCCGATGACGTTTCGTCATCATTTGGAATTATGCGATTTGATTCAACAGGCCGAGTTGAAGGGTTTTTAGAAAAACCTAAAACTACGGCTGAGCTCGATTTGGTTCGGACTGATCCGGCATGGATCGAACAGGCAGGCATTCAAGCAGCGGGCCGTAGTCTTATGGCAAGTATGGGGATATATTTATTTGACCGCGACTGTTTGTTGGATCTGTTGCTCAAAACCGATTACCAAGACTTCGGCAAGGAGGTTTTTCCAGCCGCGATTCGAGCAAAGCATGTTCAACTCCACCCTTTTGATGGGTACTGGGAAGATATCGGAACGATTCGCTCGTACTATCAATGCAATATTGACCTCGCGTCATCAAAACCACCATTTGAATTAGCGGCACCACATGCTCCTATCTACTCACGAGCTCGATTT
>CAJQGO010000273.1 GCA_905477565.1 uncultured Planctomycetota bacterium | reverse complement strand
CGAGGTGCTGGCGGCGTGGACATATCCCTGAAAGTCCAGTATGCGCAAGCAGATATATTGGACTTAATAATTGGCTCGTATGGTTTATCTGAACATCCTTCGACTCTATTCGCTTCTCAACCTGTTTCACTGCAAATTTCTTGCGCGTTGATGACACAATAAATGTCCTTTTTATGTCTAGTTGGGACAGGTAGTGCCAGCAGTCTTATTGCCACACGGTTGCTACACAAGCTTTTAGAAAAGATGATGGTTTTCAACTTTTTTGTCATAAATTAAAGTAAACAGGCAAATCTGCGTGGGAAACAAAATCTTCTTATAAGTAGACTGCACCACACTGGGAACACTTCATAATCACATGATAAAGGGTCCATTCATGGTCAATCAAACACGACGTCAATTCATTCAGACCGGTATGGCTGGCGGAGTCACTCTTGCCACAGCAGCTCAACCCGTGTGGTCGGCGAACGCCAACAATGAGGTCAACCTTGGTTTTATTGGATGTGGCGGTCGCGGAAATATTCTGATGTCCGCGTTCTCAAAAGTTTCTGGAGTGACCATTGGTGGCGTCTGTGATCCGGATACAGACCGACTCGAACAAGCGAAAGAGCGGTTTCCAAAAACGCACGCGTGGACCGATCTGCGCGATTTGATCGAAGATAAATCGATAGACGCGATTGTGATTGCAACCTGCAATCACTGGCACTGTCTTGCAGCTATTTGGGCCATGGAAGCGGGCAAGGACGTCTACGTCGAGAAGCCTTTGTCACACAGTCAATGGGAGGGTGAACAGACCGTTGCAGCCGCAGCAAAATACAAGAAAATTTGTCAGCTTGGAACGCAACAGCGTTCTGATCCAATGCAAGCTGAGATCAAGGAATTTCTCCATAAGGAGAAAGGTCTCGGCGATATCCTTTCCGTGCAGGTAAATCGCGTTGGAGTTCGATCATCAATTGGGAAGCGTTCAACACCGCTGCCGATTCCCCACAATATGGACTACGATCTTTGGCTTGGTCCAGCGGCCGATGTACCAATCTTTCGGGATAAGCTTCAGTACGATTGGCATTGGGACTGGAATACAGGGTCCGGTGAGATGGGAAATTGGGGAATACACATCCTTGATGATGTTCGAAATGTTGTGTTTCGTGACACTGTGAAAGTTCCCAAACGAATCCAAAGTATAGGTGGGCGTGTGGTTTGGGAGGATGCTGGTGCCACTCCAAATGTGCAAATGGTTGCTATGGATACAGGTTCTGTGCCAGTTCAAATACAGCTTGCCAATATAGCTGCGGAGCCGGGTGGCAAGAAAGGCCCCAAGCACTTAGGCCCCGGGAGTGGATACATCGTTCAGTGTTCCGGAGGACACTACGAGGGTCGGCGAGGTAGTGGTGTTGCGTTTGACCAGGACGGCAAAGAGGTTCGTTCATTCAAGGGCGATAGCGGCAATGGGTCGCATCAAGAAAACTTTATCGCTGCAGTAAGAAAGCGTGACCAAAATATCCTGAATGCGGATATCGTAGTAGGAAACGATTCGACGGCCTGGTGTAACCTTGCGAACAGCTCATTTCGTGCCAGTAAAGAATACGACGGAGATATTGTGAAAAAAGGCCTTCCATCGATGAAGGAGCAGGCCGATCGCTTGGGCGAGATTCTCTCCCCGTATGGTATCGGTCTGCAATCGAAAGAAATACAAGCAAGTGCAGTGCTTGAGGTAGACTCAGAAACCGGGCAGTTTGTCGGTGTTGATGCTGAACAGGCCAATCAGTTTTATAGACGGTCGTACCGAACAGGCTTTGCTGTACCAAAGCTGATGTAAGCAGGCATCGTGATCTTCTATTCGGCTGCCCAAGACACACGTTCAAGACAAACTCTGTACTGGTAACGATGCAACAGAATCATTTCATTGTATGTGGACTTGGCCGATTTGGTCTTTGTATTACGCAACTCCTTACAGAAGCAGGGAAGTCTGTTGTTGTTATTACTTCAGACACATGTCCCCAGGACCGGCGTGATCGAGCTGAAGCCTCTGGTGCTCGTGTTGTTCTAGGGGATTTTCGTATTGCATCAGTGCGGGCAAAGGCAGAAATTTCCTCAGCGGCGGCGATAATTCTGACAACAAGTCAAGATGTCACCAATCTTGAGGTCGCACTTGAGGTGCGAGGCGGGCAACCAAAACTTATTGTGGTGATGCGTCACTCTGAACAAAAACTGGCACAACGCTTGGAAAAAGATTTTGGCATTACGGCAGTTTTGTCACCAGCTGTGCTTGCTGCTGGTGAATTTGTTTATGCTGCAATGAAGCCGACGATTGCGGAAGTTACAGTAGCCAGTCAGCCCAATCGGTTGCCGCGATCTCGCATGCGATATGAGGTCCTGGCAATACCATGTATTCTTTTGTTAATTTATTCTTCCGCAGTTATCATTTTCCATTCCACGCTCAACCTTTCGTGGATTGACTCTGCCTACTTCACTACCTCGGTGGTAACGACAGTTGGATTTGGTGACTTTAATCTCGAACACGCGCCAGCGTGGCTCAAGCTGTTTGGCATTGGCCTCATGTTCGCTGGCATCATGCTCATTGGCATCATCGCCTCTTTGCTAACGCTCTTCATTGTCTCTGGCAGAGCTATGGAACTACAGAATGAATTTCTAGCATCGCGAAAGAAGGACCATGTCGTCGTGTGCGGGCTGGGGCAGATAGGCGTAGCTATTACACGTGACCTTGTCGAGCAAGGTGTGCCGGTGGTGGCAGTGGACCCAGCGGCGACCGATGACGATCACCGCGAACTCAATATTCAGTGTCCACTCATTGTGGGAAATGCCACGAAAACAAACATTCTGAGGCGAGCCGGCATTGGGAAAGCTCGTGCGATCATTGCATGCACTTCGAATGACGCGCTGAATCTTGAGATTGGTCTCACCGCTCAGTCAACCGTTGAAGGAAAAAGAGCAAGGCGTTTGCGGCTTGTGATGCGATGTTTTGATTATGACCTAGCAAGCAGAATTCATCAGATTTCAAGCGACTATATTTTGCTCTCTGAGGCTCAGGTTGCTGCGCCGATGTTCGTGAATACCGCAATCCAAAAGAGTTCCACCACAATAACGCCGCCACTTTAACGCCCTAGACAAGTTTTGTTTTTCCAGGAACGGCATGGCCTTTCGACGGCATATCGCCACTCCAGGTCAGTGCCTTGGGGAACAGGTCGAGTGTGCTTTTTGTTGTCATGAAGTCCCACGTGACTTTTTTACCGGTATACGCAGCAACTCGTCCGAGGACACCAACCATCGAGCTATCAGCCGTCTGCATAAGTTCGATGATAGGTGTTTCATTTCGTATCGATTCAATAAGAGCCCGATGTTCTTCGCGGTAGGCGTCTTTTATTTTCCCATCCTTCTCCCATATTTTCGTGCCCTTGCTATCAAAAATACGAGAGCCTGAGTTCGCCGCACCAATTTGACAGCTCCCCTGTGTGCCATAAATGACATTATCATTAAGTCCTTGTGAACCCGGGATCTGGCGACACATAAAGGAGACTGTCTTGCCATTCGGGTATTCGTAGGCAACAGACATACTGTCCCACATTTCGCTATCTGAGGGTCGAGTAAACCGCCCACCTGATGCATAGGCAGATAGAGGGTTGGCCCCCATTACCCAATTAAATGTATCAATATTATGAACTGCCTGTTCACAGATCTGATCCCCACTGAGCCAGATAAAATGCATCCAATTGGTGAGTTGGTATTCGGCGTCACTCATCCCCTCTTTTCGTGGCCGGTACCAGATGCCGCCGGTACAATACCGGGCTGTGATATTAATAATCTCACCAATCGCACCCTTTCGAATCTGTTCAACTGCTGCGATGTAATTTACCTGGCGACGATACTGCGTGCCCGTGACGATCGCGGTTTTGTTTTTCTCAGCTAACTCATGTGCGCCTTTGCATAGCTGGTATCCTGCCGCGTCAACGCATACCGGCTTTTCAGCAAAGACGTGCTTCCCTGCAGATACTGCGGCCTGGACCATACGTGGCCGAAATCCTGGGGACGTTGTCA
>CAJQGO010000272.1 GCA_905477565.1 uncultured Planctomycetota bacterium | reverse complement strand
CATGTCTTCACGGCGTAGCTGATCATGATCGATTACACGGTCACGCCCCAGACCCTGCGCACCATACGCATAAACCAAGTCAATGGGGATGGAGTGGAGCCTTTATAGGGCTCGGGTTGCACAGCCTTGCTGATGGTGCGGCACTTGCTGCAGCCGTACATTCAGATATTGGGCACGGCGTTACGTGGTTTGCCGGACTTGCAACATTCCTAGCGATTTCTCTCCACAAGCCTTTCGATGCTGGCATCATTTCCACTCTTATGCTCGGCTCAGGAATTCCACAAAATGTACGGCTTGCTCTCAACTTTCTCTATGCTCTTGCAGTCCCTGTAGGCGCTTTCGTCTTTGTTTTTGGAATCAATTTTCTTGGTGATTACCAATCATCACTTACAGGCGCGGCGCTTGCCCTGGCAGCTGGAGCATTTCTCTGTATAGCTGCAGCGGACCTATTACCTGAAGTGCAGTTCCATAGTCACGATCGCATTCTTTTGACAGTCGCTCTTGCAGGCGGAATTGCGTTGGCATGGACAATAACCGCGTTCGAACAGATGAGTCATCCCCACAGCCAAATCGCGCCTATCCCTGCTGAGAGTTCTCCGTTCTGACGCTACTAAAGGAGAACTCAAGCTTCTACCGAGCCCACCGTCACTTCGTTCGGCTCAACATCTAAGCCACGGGCTTCACGCATCGCTCGGACTTCTACAAGGACATCTTCAATCAAGGATTGCTGCTCGGATATCTTCGCTCGCTGGCACTGAAAACATGCAGCAATAACACCTGTTAACGCAAGCCCACCAAGAAGATGCGGAGTGACCCATGCCTCACTCCCTCTTCGACCTGCTGCCGGGTCTGCGGCACCTCCCAACGCAACAATCCCAACAACACTGAGCATGCCAAATAAAGCAAACGGGAACGACCGTCTTTTTATCACCTTGCTTCTCAGAATAAAATTATCCGACAGACGGTATGTCTCCACAACCTCTCGGCACCACCGAGCGGTGCCAATAAAGTACGTCACCGACATACTGTTTACGAGAACGACTACCAACGCTGCTAAGACACCAGAGAGCCGATGAACTGTTCCCCAACGAAGAATCGCCTGATCCGTTTGACCATGAAGATCACCAAGCCACAGACCAAGCCCGGCGGTTGCTACCATGAGTGCTACTGCAAAAATCGCCACCGATGTAAATATTTTTTCCATCATCACTCCCTAGACACGTGAAGCCGCGTTGATGCTATGTACGTCTTTTTCTCTACAACAGAATAGTCTGCCTGCCTACAACGAAACAGCGAAACGCATCTCATGCCGGAATAAACTGCATCGGGTTTGGGTAACCCTACTGTCTTAGTGGCTGGATTGCTTGAACGAACTGCTCTGTCACATCAAGAAGACCTTCTGCCGACGGCTTATACACAAATGCAGCTGAATCTATCGGTTCCCCCAGCCTCACTTCGTAGAGTTCGAGAATTGATATTGGTTCAACTTTGCCATCATCACTCCGACCACTCCACGTTATTCGAAAGGGAAATAGCTGTTCACTCCCTATGATTAGTTCTACAGAACAAGGCGTGCCTGCAGGAACCTCCTCAGTAACGCTCTCTGAAGAATTCGTTGACTCCTTAAGGTGCGGGAAAATATCTATCAGCCGACTTGAGTTCCACCGACCGACTACTCGCCAGACCGGAAGCCCATCAATCGATTCCCTCTCGGCTGATTCAAATTGAAAATAACGCCGTATGAGTGCAAGTGATCCTTGCAATCCACCCAAATGAGGAGCAACGGCCTGATTTTCCTCGATACCAAAATCTTTGAGCTTTGCCCGAATTTGAGAAATGTCCACTCTGGCCAGCCGTACTGGAGTACTGCTTCCCTTCTGAAATCTCCAAAAAGAAATCCCATCAGAAACTTCAAGCAACTCAAATGTTTCGGTATCTGCTTTATTCACTACCTCGAAACGAAATTGCTGATCTACCCCACTGCCCTGTTGCAGATAACGACCTGTTCCAACAAGCACCATTCCTTCAGCCCGGGTGCGCTGCCTGATACGTGCGGAGATGGACTCTACACGCCCGAGACGCGACAGCATTGAAGCAACCAGTCGTTCAGCCTGCTTCTCAGAGGACACCAACTCAGCAGTCTGGCGGACACCTGAACCGGCTGACTGCTTATAGACACTGCTCTCGGCTTTCTCTTGAGATCTACTTCTCCCCCCGAAAAACAAAGACGTTACCCAGACTAACAGCAGAACAACACAGCGTAAAAAACGTCTGAAATCCAACGTAAACATCTTGGGACTTGGGGGAAAATCTACCAATTTCGTGATTTCTACGGGTTTTTCCAAAGATTTCGGTGCGGGAAAGTCGAAGTATGCCAAAGCACTGATTTTCGTCACACAGGAACGTTCGGGTGTCGAGGTATCAGGAGTCTATGAAATGGAAAACGAAAGGCACATGCCGAATTTTTGGTTAACCCATAAATAGCAAGAAACGCCACAACCCACCCGGTTCCAAAAGGCTGGAGACTCTGAAGTGAAATTCAACATCTGTACTCAAAAACTTATAGGGCTTTCGTTGGTGACAGCGATTACTGGCTGCCACATCCCAGCAAATTCCCCTCTTTCAGGGATTGCCGGCCTTGGGACTGCTGCTCAGCCACACACAAACGTCTTGCCGCCTCCTCAAATGCTTGCCCACCCAGGGCCTGGTGTTGATGGTCCCGGTCCTGGAATTATAGCCCCCGTTGGATACGAAGAGTTTGTGTCCGAGAATGGCGTCTCTGCCTTAGCAACAGGCGGCATGGCCCCTCTTGTGGCCAACGGACCACCAATGTCCCAGGTAGGATTCTTGGGCCCAGATGGCATGCAGGTTCGTTGGGACATTGCTACAGCGGGAGGGTTTGACTCAACCCCACTTGTTACCCCTGGCCGCTACGATTTTCCACAAGGAGCAATCTATCGTCTGAAGTTGACGAATATCCCCGGCCGGGAGGGAACAGAACTATATCCGACGCTTGAAGTCGCTCCCACAACACCAAGAACCGCTGCATTTATTGCGCACAACACCGTTCCAGTCCAACTTACTGATGAAGACCTCGACCAAGTAACAACCGGGAACTTTGTCACAAAAGTTGTCTATTTGCCTGATCCAGACTATCAGGAACTTGCCGTGGCCGGAGTTGAAACGCTCGTAAGCACACGCCTCGACCCGGGCATTGATCCTGTCGTCGAAGCTGATCGCCGGGGCTCAATCCTAGCCATTATTCGAATCGGTAACAAAGATCTTGAATCCATCGTGATGCAAGGAGCTGTGCCTGCTGGTGGCCTTTCACAAACCGCGGCAGGCATTCCTCTTGGACTACCTTGTGGTGACACATCAGGACAATTACCGCCTGCTTTTGTAGCAGGCATGACAGCTCCAAGTTATGGAATGCCTATCACTGGCACACCCATTGGCCTTCCTGGTCCTGCACACATTCCACTGGGTGGACCAGCTGGGCTCAAGAAACATTCGATCACGAATC
>CAJQGO010000271.1 GCA_905477565.1 uncultured Planctomycetota bacterium | reverse complement strand
GAATTCCGCCAGCGCGTAAAAGCCTACCATCGCAGCGAGATGGCAGATGATCCTTTGGTGCAGTCCCATCTGAAAAACAACCCTAGAAACTGGAATATTGCCGAAGGTCGGGCTTGGGAGCCGCATACGGCCGCCAACATTTATGCGGAAATGGTTGCCGAACACCCGATGATCACAACGCGGTTCAACGAAGTGGCCGTCGATGTGAAAATGAAGGACGATCGTGTCACGGGGGTGGTCACACGCGAGCGCGACAACGAAGGCGCACTCGGTGCAGAATATAGTTACACCGGCAAAGTGATCATTGATGCAACGTATGAAGCAGACCTGGCAGAATATGCTGGGATTCCATATCGCATCGGACGTGAAGCCCGATCCAAAGAAGAGCCGCACGCAGGGCACATCTATACAACCTATTTCCGCAGAGTGAAGGGAACACTGCCCGCCACGATCCTTCCTGAGAGTACAGGTGTAGCTGACCACCGATCACAGGCATTCACTTATAGAATCACTGCGAAGGATTACGGCCGACCCGACCATCCCTATCGACTGAAGGAACCACCGCCCGGTTACGACCCTGGCAAGTACAACTGGAGTGCGAACAAGAAGCCAATCATACCGAATAATAAATTTGATCTACTTCGCATCGTCTGGGGAGGCGATCTTGTCGGACACGGTACTCAGTGGGTCTTGGCCGACTGGGAAGAGCGTGTTGAGATTGAAAAAATCTATCACAACCACGACCTTGGCTACCTCTACTACATTCAGACCGAAGGAGGTTCACCCAACATCGGTCTCCCCGACGATGAGTTTCAAGACAATGGTAACTTTCCATATAGGCTCTATGTTCGCCAGGGTCGCCGCATTGAAGGGCTCTACACGTTAACCGAAAGTGATCTGCACAAGGATCTTCGTGGGGATGGTTTCCGTGGGCCGTTGCTTTCGGATTCGGTAGCTATTGGAGTGTATGGAATCGATGCACATCGTGTGCAAGGCCCCGACAGCCGAAAGGAACCGGCGTACGGAAAAGGCGCAGCAGAAGGCACGCTGCATCTACATGATGCAACAGGGCCTTACCAGATTCCTTACGGCACGCTGGTGCCCAAACAGCACAACGGTATTCTGTTTCCAGTGGGTATTTCTTCGACTCATGTTGCCATCTGCAGTGTGCGGATGGAGCCCGTCTGGTCGGCACTTGGGCAGGCTGCAGGGGTCGCGGCAGCGCTAGCGATCAACAACAAGGAGGAACTCAGAGACGTCACTGTAGAAGCCATTCAGGATGAACTTTTAAGACAGCGATGCACCCTGTTTTTCTACACAGACCTCCCTGGAGATGCGCCCGCATTCACTGCGGCGCAGAAACTAAGTCTGCTGGGCGCCGTGGCCGGACCGGATATCAATGATTACGGCATCGAACAGGACAAAGGCTTAGCGTCGCTCAGATTGGAAGCGTATCGCTTCCGCCCCGATGAACCGATCACACTCGGTGAGTTTTCCAAAATGGTGGTGAATGGTCTTCAGATTCCGCTCAGCATTACTGCTTCACACTTCACAGACGTACCCCGAGGGCACCCTGCTTTCAAATACATTGAAACGCTCTACGATTACTCCACTCAATCCGAAGAGCCATTCTTTGACTTTGAACCGAGTGATGATTTTAAGACGGCCCTCGCTCACCCTGAGAAACATGTAAGTGGTGTACAAGCAGTAAAAATACTATCCGGTCTGCTTCAGCAGGAGTTTTCGTCACAATTTAAAATAGATACAGACCTGACTCGAGGTGAAGCGGCACTGTTGATTCATCAGCTTTTGTGAAGCTTCATGTGTTTTCGGCAGGTGGGTGACCACGTAGCGTGACTGCCTCTTGTTGGCTATTCACGAGTTCGTCCTGTATTTTTGACGTTCTCCAGCATTGTTGTCAGGCGTTGTACGATTTCAGGATGTTTGTCGTACAGGTTGTTTTGCTCACCGATATCTTCCGCAAGGTTATAGAGTTGTCCGGCGGGGCCAGTATTTCGGGTGGGCTGGCCGCGTTGTGAAAATCCACCGGAGCCTTTGCCCGTAATCAGTTTCCAGTCACCTGATCGAAAACTCATGTGATTCTTTCCGGCTTCAACTGCGAGTGATGGTCGAATCTCCTTATCTTCTCCAAGAAGTAATGACAGAAAACTGAAGCTGTCTGGTCCGGCGTCGTTTGGTAATTCTTCTCCAACCAGATCAGCAAACGTTGCAAGGATGTCGCAAAATGAAATCATTTGGTCTGATGATGTGCCTGGGGTAATTGTTGCGGGCCAGCGGGCAATAAATGGCATGCGATGCCCGCCCTCCCAGGCATCAGCCTTCATGCCGCGTAATTCCCCAACCGACGAATGGCCGAAACGTTCACGGTCAGACTCGTACCAAACTGGCCCATTATCTGATGAAAAGAACACAAGCGTGTCATCAGTAAGGCCATTTCGATCGAGTGCGGCAAGTACGCGACCGATCATTGCATCCACCATCATGACGAAGTCACCGTACATTCCAACTTTACTTTTTCCGGCAAACTGCTCTGAGGGAAGCCATGGCGTATGCGGTGCTGGATACGCGAGATATAGCATCAAAGGTTTTTTTCTAGTACCTGCTCCATGATCATCAATCACTTTGATTGCTTCCTTCGTAAACCGAGGAAGAACGTCTTTTAGGTGAAGGTCAGGGGCAATTCCTCCAGCCCTCCAGAATGCGCCCTGGATGGGGCTCCAGCCCTTAGAAGAATTTGCAGCAATTGTTTCTGTGGGTGGTTGTATAGCTTTGTTATTACGAATGTAAAAGTATGGTGGTATGTCAGTAGACGCTCGGATACCAAAGAAGCTTTGAAAACCACGGTCAACGGGCCCACCAAGGAGAGGATTTTCAAATCCATTTTCTTCAAATCCAAGATGCCACTTGCCAACCATTGCTGTTCTGTAGCCTGCATTTGCAAGAAGTGATGCAATAGTCAGCTGGTCTGGCTTGATTGTGGATCCTTTATTCCAGGCTATTGGCGATGATCGAAATGGGTAACAGCCTGTCAGCAAGCCATATCGTGAAACATGACAGAGCGGGCCGGAGGCATGAGCGTCTGTGAAGATCATGCCTTCTGCGGCAAGCCGTTCAATGGT
>CAJQGO010000270.1 GCA_905477565.1 uncultured Planctomycetota bacterium | reverse complement strand
ACAAAGATTCTTGATTTCAGATTCGAAGACGCCATGAGTACTTGGGTACGTAATCATCACAGCAGCCAACTGATCTGTGAACTGCTCACACTTTTCCCGAAGTTCGACAAGGTCTACGTTGCCTTGGTCATCACAACCGGTGACAACAACCTTCATGCCAGCCATTTGAGCGCTTGCAGGATTGGTTCCATGAGCTGATGCCGGAATCAGGCAGATATTTCTATGCCCTTCTCCTCGAGCACGTTGCCAGGCTCGAATGACAAGGAGTCCTGCATACTCGCCTTGGCTGCCAGCATTTGGTTGAAGACTGATGCCAGCATATCCAGTGGCTTCACCCAGCCACTCACAGAGTTGCTCTTGGAGAATCTGATATCCCTGACGCTGGTGGGATGGTGCAAAGGGATGAATGTCAGCAAACTCGGGCCAACTGATCGGAATCATTTCACTGGTTGCATTCAGCTTCATCGTGCAACTTCCCAATGGAATCATTGTTCTATCGAGTGCAAGGTCACGATCAGCTAATTCGCGAAGATAGCGGAGTAATAGGGTCTCGCTGCGATGGGAATGAAAGACAGAATGGGTGAGGAAGTCACTTTTCCGAATGCAGGTGTCCGGAAGAAGAGACCGAGTTGATAGTTCACATGTTTTTAGTTCTTCGACAGAATTTTCCGATAGCGTGAAAACGCCCCACAGACTGATCACATCAGCGTCACATGTTGTTTCGTCAAGACTGATCCCGATATGATTTGAATCAATCTTCCTGAGATTCATTCCAGCATCCTGTGCCCGCTTTATGAACGAATCCGTTGCATCACCGGTTCGAAGACACAGCGTGTCGAAGGCGTATTGATTTGTAATTTCTATACCAAGCTTTTGTAGGCCGGCTGCGAGGAGAGCAGTCTTCTCTGCAATACTCTCCGCAATTTTCTTGAGGCCTATGGGGCCATGATAGACAGCGTACATTGCGGCAACGACAGCAGGCAGAACCTGAGCGGTACAAATGTTTGATGTCGCTTTCTCACGGCGGATGTGCTGTTCTCGAGTCTGCAAAGCCAGGCGATAGGCTGGCCGTCCGGAATGATCAACGCTGACACCAACAAGTCGTCCAGGCAGTGACCGCTTAAAGGCGTCGCGACAGGCAAAGTACGCCGCGTGCGGCCCCCCACAGCCCATAGGCATGCCAAAGCGTTGCGTTGAGCCGACAACGATATCTGCACCCCATTCACCGGGCGGTGTGAGAAGCGTCAGCGATAAAGGGTCTGCAGCAACACAAAGAAGAGCCTTGTGTTCGTGAACTCGATCTGCAAGGTCGCGCCAGTCCGGTATGTCACCTTCTGTGGTTGGGTACTGTACGAGAGCACCAAAATACGTTTCCTCATCAACCATATCCGCGACATCACCAATGATGAGATCAATACCCAGCGGCTCAGCTCGTGTTGCCAGAACTTCAAGTGTCTGTGGATGGCACCGTCGGTCGGCTATGAATGTAGACTCCTGACCTTTATGCATTCTGTGCGCTAACGTCATTGCTTCGGCAGCAGCTGTTGCTTCATCAAGAAGAGAAGCATTTGCAATAGGCATGCCAGAGAGGTCACAAATCATTGTCTGAAATGCAAGAACTGCTTCCATGCGGCCCTGAGAAATTTCTGCTTGATACGGTGTGTAGGCGGTGTACCAGGATGGATTCTCTAAAACATTTCGTTGAATAACCGCTGGAGTATGCGTGCCGTAGTATCCCTGACCCAAGAAACTTTTGTAGACGTTGTTTTGCTGGGCGACAGCCTTCAGTTCTGCAAGTGCTTCTTGCTCTGAGACAGCCGATGGTAAATCCATCACCGTTCGCCTCAGGATGCTCGCTGGCACAATTTCTTCAATCAACGCATCTCGACTTTTTGCTCCGATGGCTTCAAGCATGAACTGCTCATCGGTTGGTGAAAGGCCAATGTGTCGACCTGCAAATTCTGGATTGTCATCAGATGCAGTCGTTTTGTTACACGCTGATGCGTGAGATTCAGATGAAAGAGTGTGTGGAGAAGCTGTGCCAGAAGACATACAAGGTTCCTTTCCTGACTGTGCCGACGCGTGTTGTGCGTGCTGTGGCAACTGACGTTGTGTTCTATCCGCCAGAGGAAACAGTATGGCCGAAACCATGCTGGGAACCCTGTTGTCCTTGGACCTGAGAGATTCACCCGCGAGCATCGGCTCGGGGTTTGCCCCTTCGGTGGACGCCGCCTTGTGCGTCGTCACTCTCCAACAGAATTATAAAATGTCAGTACTTTTGCCTGAGCGTTCAGCCTTCGGCGGTCTTTCGACTCTCTCCTGACACATCTAACTATAGGTTCTGACAGAAGAGGCGACAACATAGACCCCAAGAGGCCCATTACCAGTTGCTGGAAAGCGAGGCAGGACAACCAATATTATTACGATGGTGATGAAACATGTCGTACTAAATCGGAGTTATTTTTGGTGAATCACAGTGAACCGAGAGCCATGAAAAATTACTTCACGGTGCTGTTAATTCTTTTTTAATGTCCCTCAGCATCTCTACCGAGTTCCTGATCAATCAGAATAAGCCCATGACCGTCTCCGCCAACCAAGGAGAGTCGATCGTGGACATCATCGGCTTCAGCAGTATCAGCAATTTGTTGTGGAACAAACTGTGTTATGAAACTGTGTGTGAGATGGTCGTTATGTTTGTCTGCCAAGTCGATCAAGTCATTCATCCGCTGCATCAATTTATGCTCTTGGGTTCGAACTTGATCAAAAGCCACAACAGGATTGTCCCATTCACAAGCAGGTGCTTCAATGGTCGCAAATTTTGCCTGACAGTCTCGATCATTCAGATAGTCAACGAAGAGACCCATGTGTGTCAGTTCACCAGCTGCTTCAGTACGAAACCATTTTGCCATTCCTGTTAATCCACGAACACTGGCCCACGAGGCCATTGAAAAATAAAGGAACGCTGCGGAGGACTCGATACAAATCTGTTCGTTCAGAGCGGCGGCAACTTCTTCATTCAGTGTTAGTCGAAAACTCATCAAAATCTCCAGCGTTCAAAACAGGTAAGTGAAAGATCGTTAACAGGATGTTTCTAACATTCTAGCAGCGTAATACGCGTTCGGGCAGAGGAATCTCTTCACTTTCATAAAAATCTTTTTACGAAATAGTGATAATGAGATTCATTCTCGAGAGCCAGTGTGGTGCCAGTTTAGTTTGTATCAATACACACACCATCAACAAGAACCCAAGCCGATGAAAGTGATATCTCGCCAATAGCACAGAAAACGGAGGCCTTTCATTATTTGAACGCACCGCCGTGACTTCAATAATTGCGACCTTAGGTTCACGACGAACAAAGTGGCTCGACAATGTTTTGCTCAGCTACTGTCCTCCGCCAGTGCGGCTGGCAAACCTCTACTTGAACAGGTGACATCATACGGATTTCTCTCTCTCGCCACTTTGGGGAAGTCTTGAATGGTTGTCGCCAGCAATGCTGCTTTTGGGCACAAGGTATCTGTTTTTAAGCCTTACTGTCCTCGTACACCGCAAACTTCACCGTTTTGGGGTGCCGTTGTCGTTGCACCTTATCGAGGGGATTGCACATTATCAGTATTTCAGCACTCTGGTCGCAGACGAGTCGCAAGATACGTTTGTAGAAATGACGATGGTTTTTAATGAGAATCTGTCGGAATGAGTTTTTGTGAAAGAGAGACTATGAGATCAATTCGTGTGGTGCTGGCATTGGTGTGTGGTGCATTCCTCCAGGCTGGTCTGACACAGGCAGCTGAATCACCACAGGTAGCTGAGTACACCCACGACATGGCAGTTTCAGAAAAGGTGCCAGGTCTTCATGCCGGGGAGCATCCGCTACCGTTGCCTACAACGATGAGCCATATCGAGTATGAGAAGATACTCTTCCCGTTTATCAAGAGCCGAGCATATGCGACGCAGCTGGGATGGAGTCACGACAAGTACGTGCGCGATACCGGTGCGTATGTAAAAGGCAAATACTATGGAACACATCCCGCAGTCCGATGCTTTTATTCACCGAAGGTGATGTACTGGTTAACAGGCAATCCAGATTTTTGGCCCGAGGGTCGGGATGCAGGGCAGGCTCCAGAAAAAGCACCTCGTGAAGGCATCATTCCCGATGGTGGAATGATCATTAAAGAAATGCTCCCGCCACCAGCCGCTCGGTATGAAGGCATGACCGAAGAAGAGATTCTTTCAGTGTTGCAGCTCCCATCCTCGGCTGGCTGTGATGTGATGATTAAAGACAGTTCTGGATCACCAGATGGTTGGTTCTGGGCAAGTGTGTATGAGGGTCAGAAATACGACAGCTCTGACTCGTTTGAATATCCACAGGCTGGGTTTGTTCTCGCCTGCGTGCGTTGTCATTCTGTTGCTGAGGAGGGTGGCACCTTTTCGTCGCTTCGGAATATCACGGGTTTCCCGGGTGAGCCAATACAATATTTTGTTGACAACACATGGCGAGACATTCCAACCGCGCTGCAGCCGTACGACTTCCGCCATGATCCGGAACCCCCAGCCTTACGTGCCCCACAGGGCCCGGGTCCAACACGACCAAGTTTTGAATTTCTTAACACCTATAAATCTGCACGATACGTTACGTATCCAGAGGTGAAGAAGTTTCCAGCGGAATCGAATGATCATGTCACACCACATGCCTCGATTCCTGAGCGTTTTCTGACATCTGATCAGTGTTTGATGTGTCATAGCGCTGCAACTGGTCGGCACAGTGCAAGCCCCGTCATGTTTTTGGAAACCAAGCGGGGAGGTCTCAATGTTTCGCCGTATGGTGAATGGAGATGGTCACCAATGGGTCTTGCTGGACGTGATCCTGTTTTTCATGCTCAGCTTGAAAGTGAGTTATCGCAACTCACGCGGGAATTGCCGGGTGAGCAGGCAGAGGCGTACGGAGATCAAGTAGTAAATACCTGTTTGCGGTGTCATGGTGCCCTTGGAAAACGACAGCATGAACATGACACAGGACTCAAACCGTGGGAAACAAAGGGTAAAGAGAATCTTGATTGGTTTCACGTTGCCGATCCAAATCACCCGCATCATAAGTACGGGGGACTCGCTCGTGATGGAATTAGTTGCACCGTCTGCCATGGAATGGTTGAAGAGTATGCAGATCTTCAGGGTTTCTTGGCGAATTCGATAACAGGCCAATTTAAGACGGGTCCTGCAAATGAGATTTACGGACCTTTTAAAGACGTTGTCACCAAGCCGATGCTCAAAGTACTTGGCGCTGCTCCAAAACACAGTCCATTTATTCAATCATCACGAATGTGTGCGACGTGTCATGTAATTAATCTGCCAGTTCTTGACTGGCCGTTAGGGCATCCTCCTGCTGGGGTTGAACAACCGCCACAAGAACAGCTCGAACAACTCCTCGCATCTGAGAAGACACCACAATTCCAAGGCTTTACACACAAGATCGAGCAGGCAACGTATTTAGAGTGGCTCAACAGTAGTTTTCAGGATGAATTTGGTCGGACATCCGAATCACGGAGTTGTCAGGAATGCCATATGCCCAAAGGGTATGAGAGTCCTGATGGTGATATTTCAATCGATCAAATTGCAACGAAGATTGCGGTGCTTCAAGACCAAGAATATCCGGAATCCGATCATGCAATTGCACGGGAAGATCATCATGTTCGATTTCGTGAAGAGGGTTTTCGGAGGCATACATTCCAGGGAATGAATGTCTTTCTGCTAGAAATCTTCAGACAATTTTACGATGTGCTCGGAGTCCGATTACCCGATTATGAAACCGGTGTGGAGGGGATTCACTTTGCCATCGACAACTACGTGCAAAACGCCCAGAAAAATACAGCAACCGTTGAAATACTCAATGTGGAAACTGCTGGCCAGACCATAGCAGCCGATGTGAAAGTGACAAATCTGACAGGTCATCGTCTACCAAGTGGTGTTGGGTTTCGTCGCGTGTGGATTGAGTTTCTGCTGGTGGATAGCACCTATGGACGTGACCGGATCATCTGGTCTTCAGGATTAACAAATGGTGCCGGTGTCATTGTTGGAGAGAACGGCCGAGTATTGCCCTCAGAATTCTTTGATGAGGTTGGAGATGGGCAACATCAACAGCAAGCGTATCAACCGCACCATCGTATTATCAGTAGTCCGAACCAGGTTCAGGTTTATGAGGAACTTACCCAGAATGCATCCGGAAAATTCACAACCAGTTTTCTGCATCGGACTCATGACGCAAAAGACAACAGGCTTCTGCCTCGTGGGTGGTCGGCAGAGGGACCGAGTAATGAGATGCCAGCAGCATTTGTTGAGGCGACACACCCACATGGTGTAGGAGAAGATCCGCAATATGCTGATGGTCAGGGTACAGACATTGTCAGTTATCGCGTAACGGTTCCAGAATGCTTTGATTGCCGAAAGTTACGTCTGAAAGCCACGCTCTACTCGCAGGCGTGGGCGCCGTACTATCTTCGAGATCGGTTCAGCGATATCCCAGAAGGTCCGGAAGGGGATGCCCGGCGTCGCCTGTTCTTCTTGATGTCACATCTGAAAACAGAAGGAACGGTTATTGACGGCTGGAAGTTTAAGATTGCGACTGATGAGGAAGAAATTACCGAGTCGAACGAGACGGATGCTGTAAGCAAAAAGCGTTGTAGTTGAAATGATGCATTTGTAGTATCCAGAATATTTCTGAGGGGGTGGGGCTGATGGATCCGGCTATATTATTTTTGGCCATGATGTATTGTCCATGTGTGGAAGACATGGTGCACGTTGCCAATGTTTTGTATCTCACGTCGTATCTTGTTCGTGACATTCTCTGGTTACGTGTGCTCACAATTTTTGCTGGCTTGTCACTTCTTCCATTTTATTGCAACTGCAGTGACCATGTTCTTTGGGCGCCGATAGCATGGAATCTCTTATTTATGGCAGTCAATTCTGTGCAGATCGCCATCCTGTTACGTGAGCGTCGACCGCGCCGTTTGGATGGGCCTGAGCAAGCACTCTACGACAACGTGTTCTCTGAACTGACACCTGGTGAATTTCGCCAACTGGTAAAAATTGGCGAATGGCGAGAGATTGAAGCTGGAACACTGATTGTGCAGTGTGACTCGGTGGTCCACGACATTCAGGTGCTGAAGCAAGGGGCTTTAGAAGTACGGCGAGGTGGAGAACTCATCGCTCGGAATGAACCGGGGCAATTCGTTGGTGAAATGAGTTTCCTTTCAGGTGAAAGAGCAACAGCTGATGTTGTCGCCACTGAGGCAAGCCAGGTCTTGGCTTGGTCTCAGGAAAGTTTGAACAAGTTGCTCGATAAAAAGCCGGCTCTTGCCTACAAGATGCGGGGCATTCTTGGCCGGGATGTTGTGGTCAAGTTACGAGCTCATGGGAAGCCGGTGGAATGATTCCATACGTTCCTCGCGTATTCTGTATCGAACTATTCTTCGCTTCCCGTCGCTAGATGTTCAGTTGCAGTATCTAGTTTTGTGAGAGCACGCCAGTGCGCTATGAGGTGGTTGCGTTGAGCGTGATTAAAAAACGTGTGAATAGCT
>CAJQGO010000269.1 GCA_905477565.1 uncultured Planctomycetota bacterium | reverse complement strand
ATGACTCGATCCGTCGATATGTCAACGAACTTCGCCAGTCTGTAATGGCAAGTACAGCACGCTCATTGAAAGAACATTTTATCTTGGAAAAGATTGCAGAGGCTGAGAATGTCTCTGATACTGCTGCCGACTATGAAGCGGAAATTAAAGCTATCGCTTCTCAATCAGGCGAATCACCACGGCGTGTTCGTGCCAGTCTTGAGCGAAGGGGTCTTATGGATGTGCTTCGAAATCAAATTATTGAACGCAAAACCATTGACCTAGTTACTTCGCAGGCCAAATTCCAAGACATGCCTTTTGAATTTCCGAAACCGGATGCTGAGGCTATTGACCACGCCGTTTGTGGTATTGCTGCCGGCGAAGATGAAATTCCAACCACTCCACTTGCTCATGAAGATTCATCTTCATAGTTTTTCAGTTATTCTTTCTGATTCATTCATTCGCACTTCTGAAAGTTGCTCATGCCTGCCCAAAGGTTTCCATTACCATCGTCAAATGCCCCGATTGATCCAAGTGCTGCCAGCGCTTATAGAGACTACCAACGGCAGCGACAGATGACACTTGGTGATCTTCTGTTGGAAAACAGGATCATTCTTTTACAGGGTGAAATCTATGATGGAAATGCAAATGAGCTTGTCATGAAATTGCTCTATCTGCAGAGTGAAAATCGTCGAAAAGATATCCATTTTTACATTAATTCGCCTGGTGGCAGTGTTACTGCGACAATGGCAATTTATGACACAATGCAGATACTTTCATGTCCGGTAGCTACTTATTGTGTTGGTCTTGCTGCCAGTGGTGGTGCCGTGTTGCTCGCCGGAGGTGCCTCCGGCAAACGATTTTCTTTGCCCCATGCCAAAGTAATGATCCATCAGCCATATGGACAAGTTGGTGGACAAGTAAGTGATATTGAAATTCAAGCTGATGAAATAATTAAAACTCGTGCCGTTCTCAATGAAATTCTTGCTTCTCATACTGGTCAACCAATTGAACGAATAGCTCAAGACACAGACCGAGACAGATATCTCACGGCGACGGAGGCCAAAGACTATGGTCTCGTTGATGACATTCTCACCAAACCCCCTGGAGAAGAAGAAAAGGACGTCGACTAGGCATCTTTCTCTTTCTTTCATCTTTTTCCTGAATAACCGGAATCATTTAAATGCCCCTGATCCCTTATGTTGTTGAAAAAAGTGGCCGCGAAGAGCGGGCAATGGACATTTACAGCCGGCTTCTGAAAGACCGCATCATATTCCTTGGCTCTCAGGTAAATGATGAAATGGCGAATGCCATTGTCGCACAGATGCTCTTTCTTCAGACTGACGATCCAAAGAGTGATATCCATCTCTATATCAATTCACCAGGAGGAAGCGTCACGGCTGGGCTGGCAATTTACGACACAATGCAATTTGTCAGTTGTGATGTTGCGACATATTGCATAGGTCAGGCTGCATCCATGGGAGCTTTGCTTTTGACTGCTGGAACGGCCGGGAAACGGAAGGCTCTCCCAAATGCTCGAATTATGATTCATCAACCACTCGCTGGCATGGAAGGTACCGCAGAAGAAATCATGATTCATGCCAATGAATTTCGAAATATCAAAAGTAAATTGAATAAAATTTTGCTGAAACATACCGGGCAGCCTCTTGAGAAAATCGAGCAGGATACTGATCGTGATCGATTTATGTCAGCAGAAGAAGCATGTGAATATCATCTTATTGATGAAGTGATTGAGCAAATGCCCGAGGGCGAATAGTTCTTTACGGTACGTGAGGCGCAAGGAGGCGCGTCATGAAAAAAACTTGTTTTCAAACTGTGACACCTGCTCTGTGTTCGGTGTCGCTATTTATGTGTCTGTCCGTATTGATTTGCGGCTGTAAGAGTGATGTTCATCATCAACTTCTTGAGCGGGAATTACGGCTTCAAGAAGATCAGATTTACTGTCTCCAAGACAAGTTGCAGACCCAGTACTATGAACTCGACACGCTGACGGATGAGAATGCATCACTTCGTAAGCAACTTGGGATTGTTGATGACTCGTCATCGAACACTAGGGTATCATCTCCGACATCCGCTCAACCACTCCTTGTGCCTCCACAAGTTGATGTACCGAGCTTTGATGGAGGTAGTAGTAACTCGAATAGTAGTGGTCCAGTTTTTGGAGCAGATTCTCCCTCCACATCAGGAAGTCAGAAGAGCTCAAACAATCTCCCTAATCCCAGTGGAGATATGGCACCTCCTACCCTCGAAGGCGTCCCACCGCTGCCACAGGATTCGGGAAATCGCGGTGCATCTCGACCTATTCGTCAACTCTCTTTTGCCGAAAGCGTTGGTCACCAATCAGATCTAACGCACCTAGTCATTAATCATGAAAAAACGGTGTGTTATGACGCCGATGGTGATGGCTTTCCCGAGGGTGTAACGCTTGTCGTTGAACCACGTGATGCTGACGAACGTCTTGTCACAACTGCCGGTGACATTTACGTGGCTGCATATGAACCAACGGCAACGGCACAAGAGGCTCGTTTAGGGCGGCAGTTTGCAGAATGGACAATCCCTGCAGCCAAAGCTCACCAGCACTTTAGACGTAC
>CAJQGO010000268.1 GCA_905477565.1 uncultured Planctomycetota bacterium | reverse complement strand
AAAAAAAAAGCTGACGCCAGAAGCTAACCAACAGACTGCCAAGACGGACCAACCCGATCCGACAACCTTTTCAAGCATCAAAGCAAAAACGCCCGCCCGTCAGACACAAGTTGAAAAAAACACTCCAAACCAAGTCACTGAGCCACTCGTGATTTGGAAAAATGCAGGAGAAATAGTTGGGGGACTTGCCAGTGACTTCGCCGCCATGGCTACATCAGCTTCACAGGAGGCAAATCATTTCAAGATTGAGTTCCCTGCATCAGCAGGATCCGCAATTGCTTTTCTGAACCGGAACGAGATCACCAAACAGTTTCAAAACGCACTGGAAAACATTACAGGGCAATCCTGTCGGTATTCGGTGGTTCTTCAGGAACCAGAATCCTCCGCAACTCCGTCAGGGTCTACCCAATCTCAGGACGGGACGCTCAACAAACCCCCAAAGAACCCGCTCAGCAAAACGGTTATATCTTCCTCCGGGCTTCTCAAAGAGGCGGTTCAGAACCCACTGGTGAGTCATGCCCTCACAACTTTTGATGCAGCCATTCGAAAAGTTGACCCACCAAGAAAGCCAGCAAACTCCCATCAAAGAATGGATGACGCAGAAGAAAACAATACGGAAGAAAACGGAGCAACATAATGGCTAAAACGAAGTCGCCAATAAGTCGATTGATTGATGCTTTTGCCAATCTCCCAAGTATTGGAAAAAAGAGTGCTGAGCGGCTTGCCTACCATGTTCTCAAAATGCCGAACGAAGAAGCAATCGAATTTGCAGAGAGCATTCGTGCTGTCAAAGAAAACCTGAGGCCTTGCAAAACGTGCTTCAATCTTTCAGAGAGCGAGGAATGCGACATCTGCAAAGATCCACGCCGTGATCAAAATGTCTTGTGTGTCGTCGAACAGGTCCGAGACCTTCTTGCAATAGAGCAGGCGGGCAGCTTTCGCGGGCTGTACCACGTTTTACAAGGACGACTCTCACCACTCGATGGAGTTGGACCGGAAAAATTATCTATCAATACACTTGTGACCAGACTCAAAGAGGGTGTGATTCGTGAAGTCATCATGGGTACCACCCCAAACGTTGAGGGAGATGGAACGGCTCTCGCTATTGCGACTCGTCTTGCCGGACTACCGGTAACAATCACCCGTCTCGCCCGCGGACTGACGGTGGGAGCCTCTTTAGAGCAAGCAAATCGAGACATGTTGGCTGATGCAATCGCAAGCCGACAGCCGTTCTGACAATTCAGATGTCAATTGCTTAGTTCTGAAATACACCAGGAATGGTATGATCGTAGAGTCATATATCGTTAACGCGATTATTCATCTCAATGTCCCTAACAAGCGGTAGTCTCAATGTCGATGCGGATGTCTTTTGGTCAGGAGATGCGGATGGCGCAAAAGCAGGTGCTTGCGCCCCGCATGATCCAGTCCATGGAAATCCTTCAACTTCCCCTCCTGGCTCTGGAAGAGCGAATCGAACAGGAAATACAAAACAATGAGACCCTTGAATTAGTTGAGCCTGAGATAGACAACAACGCCCAAGTTGATCCTCAAGCAGAGTCACTACCAACAACAGCTTCTGAACAGCCCCTCCTCGTTGACCAGGAACATGCAAACAAAGACGACTTTGAACGCTCCTACGATTGGTCAAATGAATACCCGGATACTGACGAAGACAGACGAAGGCCTTCGGCGGGTCGAAGTGAGGAGACATCCGATCGTTATTTCGACACAATTGCCAACATGGAGGATCGCCCTGAGACCCTCTTCAACCACCTCCATGACCAATTAGCTAATTATGAAACCTCACCAGAAATCCAGAGAGCTGCAGATAAAGTTATCTTTAATCTCGATGCAAATGGATACCTTCCAATGCCTCTCGATGAACTCGTAGACGCTCCACCAACAGACTCAATCGGCCAGCCTTTAATCGAAGACAAGGAAGATTTCCTGAAAGAACAGAAATCTCTTCTTGAATCGGGTCTTCGTATTGTTCAGAGCATGGATCCGCCAGGTGTTGGTGCTCGTGATCTCAAAGAGTGCCTACTCCTGCAGGTTTCAGACGACGCGGCATATGCTGGACACATCCGACAGCTTATTCAGGATCATCTTGAAAATCTTGCCGCTAACCGACTTCCACTTATTGAGCGGAAAACGGGATTTACGATCGAAGAAATTGAAAAACTTCGTGACCTTTTGCACAGTCTTGATCCAAAGCCTGGTGCAGTCTTTACGATGCCCCTTGTTCCGCCGGTAAGACCTGATGTCTTTGCAGAGCAGCAAACCGATAGCACATGGAAAGTTCGGCTGGACGACGTTGACCTGCCAAGCCTTCGGATTAGCCCCACTTATAGACGAATTCTACAATCCCCTGACACTGATCCTCAGACCAGAGAATATATCAAGCGAAAAATCAATTCCGCACAATGGCTCATTGAGGCAATTGAGCAAAGGCGAGGCACACTTCTCAAAACGGCACAAGCTATTGTTGATCACCAAACTCGCTTCTTCAGCGAAGGTCCGGAAGCAATAGAACCTTTGAAAATGCAGCAAATAGCAGATCGTATAGGCATGCATGTCACCACAGTCAGCCGTGCTGTCGACGATAAATGGCTTCAGACTCCACGAGGACTTTTTCCACTGCGAAAATTCTTTGTTGGTGGCACAGTAAGCGCTGATGGTGACGAAGTTGCATGGGATGCAGTTCGTAAAAAGCTTCAGGAGATCGTCCTCGAGGAATCCAAAGAGAAGCCATTCAGTGACGATGAACTGGTTGAGGAACTTGCGAAGCAGGGCATAACCGTTGCGCGAAGAACAGTGACCAAATATCGAAAGGCAATGAATATCCCAAGCTCACGGCAACGACGTGACTGGAAACTCTCGAGGCAACCACAAGACAATTCGAGCCGCAGCCCGGTCACCGAATAAAACAGATCCGCTCCACCTAAAACATATGTTTGATAGGCTTCGCCTTACAAAGGATTTATAATGCGCTGTCCATTCTGTCGCACAGACAATGACCGAGTCATAGATTCGAGAGCTGGTGATGATGGAGCGAGCATTCGCCGCCGTCGAGAATGTCTTAGTTGCAAAAAAAGATTCACAACATATGAACGGTTTGAGCGACAATTTCTTGCTGTTGTAAAAAAAGATGGTGAAAAAGAACCCTTTGACAGGGATAAAATCAAGCGAGGTCTTGCCAAGGCATGCTGGAAACGACCCGTGACAGAAGAGGATATTGAGGGCGTACTCACAACCCTTGAAACCGAACTCTATGGGGCTTACGAAAGCGAGGTTCCCAGTGGTGTTCTCGGAGCACGGCTTATGGAACTTCTCCGCCTTCTCGACCAGGTGGCATATGTACGCTTCGCGAGCGTGTATCGTGAATTTAAGGACGTCCGGGATTTTGTAGAGGAACTCGAACCTATTCTCGCTGAGTCCCACCGATCTCAACAGACAGCGAGGTCTTCTCATTCCGAAGGCATTGATGCCCCATCGGACCTGACATAACAGCCTCGGCTTCCGCCCGTTTTTTTATCTAATTTGACATCGCTGATCACCATATCCCGATCAATCGATTTTGCCATGTCGTACAGGGACATGAGAGCAGCTGCGACTGCCGTTAACGCTTCCATTTCGACGCCTGTTTTTGCACTTGTAACAACCTTTACAGCGACTGTTACAGCAGTCCGACGCCCGTCATCACCTTTTTCAAAGTGAACGTCGACTTCAACGGCATCAAGCGGCAAAGGGTGGCAGAGTGGTACAAATTCGGCGGTCCGCTTTGCAGCCATAATCCCAGCAACCCGTGCCGTATTTATTGCATCTCCTTTAGCAAGTTCACCAGAACGAATGTGCTTAAGCGTCGTCGATTGTAACAAGAGAGAGCCCGAAGCTTCTGCTGTCCGTACAGTTACAGCCTTATGGCCAACATCAATCATTTTAACGGGTTGTATTTGCTTGCTCATCAGTTTAAGCATAACCGCTACAACCAATAAACACACGAGGGGTCGGCGGCCTCTTCAGACTGCCGACCCCCTGCATGGAGTCATCTCAGCGATCTACTTATACTAATTCTTTACGTGAACCGATGAGTGTTCTGAGTCTCTCGGCCAGCAAAGCCACATCAAATGGCTTCTTAAAACTCTCATTCACGTGGTTTCTGTCAACTGTTATCTGCGATCCATCGTCGGGCAGCAAAGCAATAACAATTGTTTCGGAATACTCAGCATTCCGACGAAGATTCTGACAGATTTGCTGAGCGTCGATTCTGCCGATTGCATAATCAACGACAATGCAGTCCGGATGAAAACTTTCAGCCTGTATACCTGCCTCAAATCCACTGGCAGCTACTTGTATCTTGAATGAATTTTCTGCCG
>CAJQGO010000267.1 GCA_905477565.1 uncultured Planctomycetota bacterium | reverse complement strand
TGAGATGATCGCGCAGGTGACATGTCGGCATGTTGCCTCGAAATTATCGTCAGCCTGTCGCCGTACAGGTACATGCCAGCGGTCTGACCCATTGTCTCGACAGTAATCTGATCAAGCAGTTCAGTGTTCAACTCAGAAAAACCACGAATGATTGAGAGTCGACCGTCCGCGAGTGCGTAGAGCGTGTCATTATCTACCTCAACAAAATCAGCCTCATCAACTCCTCGAATCTGTGTATTCGTTGAAGAGGACGCCACTTCATCCAATGAGGCCGTATGTTGAACAGCGGGGACTCCCATCTCACGGGCAATCGAAATATCGCCGATCTCTGGTAGCCAAACATGCGGAAATGCCGGCTTCCCAAATAGATGCTGCCACTGCTGCACAGCCTGCCCGACGAGCCAATCGGCATACGCATCAACAGATGCGAATGTTTCATTGTGGGAACCAATCTCAAACGCCAGATCAGTCGTTCCGATTTCAAAATCGACAGGTGTCAAATCCTGAGGAAGCGGGTTACTCCCCGTCAGCATCTTCCTCATTTCAAGTTTTTCCGGAGAGCGAATACCTCCCGGCTGGTTACAAGAAGGATTCGGTCGATGCCGGAGAAATGAAGAATGGTTTTTACGAAAGTGAAAGAGGGGCATGCTATTTCCTAAGTGATGAGTGCAAACGCGTAAAAAGGTTCCTTTATGTAGAGATGTGAACTACTCACTACCTCTACAATTTCCACTCATGGATGCCCCTGAACCCTTACAAAAATACTCCCTTTTCAAATAGTGATGTGATACATAGTCAATCGGTCAATGCGATACAAAATTTTGATATGGAAACTTGAACATTCCTAAGAAACCCATTTTATCTCTGCGTCGGTGCTGGTGTTGTTGCCATCTTGAGTTGTGCTTGAGACGCCACAACATATGGTCGCTTGTACTCTGGCATATAACCCTTTGCTCCACGAACCGTAACTTGCTGGCCAACCATTGGAGCTAAATTGACACTGGTTGATGGCGTCACAAATACAAGAACATTGTTATTGACATCCACAATAGCCCACCGAGGTGCATCGGGCCTTCGTGACACAACCGTAGCCAGTCGCCCATTGGTTTCAACATAGTCAGGAGGCGTCCAGGTATTCTGGCCATCTGCTGGCTTTCCACCAAGCATGACGCCCGGGCGAATAGGTCGACTCCCAATACCGTCGAGACTCGACCACAGTGAACCAATACGCAATGGAGATGGTTCAACTTTATCACGAGCAGCAAGGGCACGATGCCTCCCTTGAATAGTTTCGAATCGAGCCAGCCTGGCGTCAATTGCCTCAGCACGAAGTCGCTCCGTGCCGGTCGAAGCACGAGCCGAAGCTATTCGCAAACGGTCTCGCAATGTTTCCAGATCCCAATTTTGAGAAGGCCCCGTAACCGCCAGTGAAAGCGCTAAATCAATATCGGAGAGTTCATCAGTGGGTGCCATCTGTGGTCCAGCTTGAGGCGTTGCTGCAGGCTCTGCTGGACTCATGTCAAACAAACCACTTCCAACAGGCATCCAATCAGCCAAAAGGCGGTGTGCTCCCGAGATGCCACGAAGCTGTCCCGGTTCTTCACGTACATCAGGATCTTCCGCCGGAAGCTGACCGGCTACTGTCATCACCTCAGAAAGAGAATCACCAACCTCTCGCCAGGCATCAACAGCCTCACGAACCTTCACAATACCGGCTGACGTTTCCTCTGAAGAGGTATTGTTGTCAGTTGCAATACTCGACGTTTGCGGGGCCAAGCCAATAGGCAGATCAAGATCATCTAAACGCGCCCAACGAAACTCACCTGCTGGCGGTGCTACCTGCAGCCACAATCCTTCATGCCTTCCTTCTTCTATTCGAACTTCATTGAGCACTCGCACTCGTTCACCAGCTTCTAAACGGACCTGCGCGACATGCCGAAGAGCATTAATTTGTGAACCAATCCGTGAAACGGCGCCATCGGTAATGACAACACCAATCTCAGAATCTTCTTCAATCTTTCGATCAACATCAGCTGCACGTAACCAACTAAAACTACCAGCGAGTGGCCGGACAGCACCGTAACCAGATTCACTCACGCTCCAAATTTCGAGTGTCTCGCCATGAATCAGCCGTGCAGTTGGATAGAAATCATCGCCTGGGCCTGCACGCAGATAGGTATGAGATGTGGCGACTTGAACCCGTCTGGGAAACTGTTGGCCCGTTGCAAGTTGATCTTCTGCGGAAATGAGTGGGGGGGAAAGTGCGCACCATAAGCCCATCGCCAAGAAGACGAGGCATTTTCTGAACCAACAACTCCGGAGGGGATGGAGTTTAAAAAACAGGGTCGCAAACATCGTGGGGAGAATGGCACTTGTGTCCGTTATTCGCAACGCCAAAACACTGAATTACGATCTGCCGAAAATCCAGCATAGAACGAAAAAAACGCGTAGACGAGGCTTGGGCTACCCTCGTCTACGCGCTAACTAGTATCCGGCATAAAAACCGCTACTCCATTTCTTGTAGTCCAGGCAGACCGAGCGCTCAAGTGACAAAATTTTGAGTCGACTCAGGCTCGGTGAAGGCGTGATTGGCAGCACAAGAACACCCTCTCAGGAGGGGGTGTTCGGGGGGTTTAACCGGGACTCGGAAAGCTACCGCAACAGTACCGTTATGACAGCATGCTGTGCTGTCATCGCCATGACAGTACGCCCGAAGAAATTTGTTTGTTTGAAAGCAATCATGAGCACATCACAAACGACGCGTGTTACTCCCAAAGATCTTTTGGGCGATCAAGAACTTCCTTCAAAATAAATAAGTGCTTTCGGGTGGCGGGGTCTTTTAGCATTTCAGCAAGTCTGAAATCGGGGGCTTCCTCTTTTTGTTCCTGCCCGCTTGTGTCCACCATTCTTCTCGAATTATCTCGGAGATCGGCCCATGGACTCTCAACGACTCCGTCTGGAAGACGGTCAAGGCCTTGATCGAATACCTCGTGGATATGACGAGCTATTTCGCCCTCTTCCCGAGATGGAGACTGCGTATGCTCTTCCTGT
>CAJQGO010000266.1 GCA_905477565.1 uncultured Planctomycetota bacterium | reverse complement strand
ATCAGAAAAGCGGCTATCAGCCAGAGGCCCAAAGAACCTACCCAGACTCTACAACCAGAAAACTCGTAGATCCGTCAGGGATTTCTTGCTGCAGGTGTTGTACCGTCTAGATCAACCCGTGGTTTTAGCCACATTGAGCCCAATGCATGCTTTCTTTCAAACGACTAAACCGAGGAATCAAGAACCCGTAGCCACTTCCCCGGAATCTCACTTTAAAAAATCTTGTGTCAATCGATTGGTTTATTCAAACCTAGAAAATCTGTCGCCAGACCTCAGCAACTGACCATTCTTCACGATACGCAGCAGGATCTTCCGCCCATTCACGCCACGCATTCACATCATTACCAAGGTCACGACCGCTCACTTCCTTAAGCGAAGCCACTGCCCGGAATTGGACTGCAGGATCAGGTGCCTCAAGTGCTTCGGCAAGCACGGGAATAGCAGCTTCATTACCGAGAGCACCAAGATCTCGTATTGCATGAAGTCGCACGTCAACATCCTCATCGCTCCGGAAACGATTTGCTAGATATTGAACTGCCTCATCTCCTCCAATCTGAAGCCAGGCATCACAGGCAGCAATACGAACGAGGGTATCTGGATCATCAAGGCCACCAATACAGATTGCACGCGAGGACGGGTTGTCGAAGTCAGCACAAAGTTGCAATATTTCTGCTCTCACTCGAGGATCATGTTCAGCCAACATTTCATTTACAAGTTCTCGCGAAAACTCTGCCTGTGCTTCAGAATCATCACTTCGTGTTTTTTTTGCCTGTTGCCGTAGTTCTTTAATTCTTTGATCTGCGTTAAGCCCATACTTTTCTTTTTCGATTGCAGCCTGTTGCGAATCAACCCACGGCAAGGAACTTGCACAGCCTCCTACAACACAACTCAGAAAACACCCGGCAAGCAAAGCTCTAGATCTCATAGTTTTTCGAACGGCCGTGGGACGACCCTGAAACAGACATAGTGACATTGTGTAAACAGCCCTCTGGAAAAAAGAGTGTAGGAATTGATACTCTTCAGCGAGGAAAGTACTCATTCACTCAACACTACACCAACACCAAAGCGGCCTGGTGAACCCGAAAAACAAACGGCCTGCCTTGCCTAGATCGCCGCATTGCGTGTGCTTCTCCTCTTCGACTTCCCCACAATTGAGCCTCGAGCAGAAATGCAGACGTACGGTACAGTAGGAGTCCGCCCTTTCCTCTAAAAGGAAGTCGTACTGTTTATGGGTAAACACTGTTTTTTTCTCTATGGATTCACTGTTCTTGTTGCTGTGTTCGCAGCACAGGTCCGTTCATCACCTCCCGAGATGGATCAAGAGACCACCAGTACAATCGAGGTCACTCAGCAGACGGCAGAAGGCACCCAACAAACACTGCGTGGCGAACTTGTTGTAGAAGCTCAAGACGGCAGTCTTCTGGTAGAGGATAACCAACAATTGCTTCACGTTGTTCCCGGTGAAAGCATTACCCATCGTGAAATCTTCAACGATGAGTATCTGCTTACCCCAAAACAGCTCGGGCAAGAAATCGTCGCCGAACTTCCAGCCGGGTTTACATTCCTCACGACTCGACACTACGTGATTTGCTATGACACCTCACTCGGATATGCCCGCTGGTCTGCAGCACTCCTTGAACGCCTCTTCAGCGGCTTTCACGCTTTTTGGTCACAGGCTGGACTTGATGTGAGTCAGCCCGAACGGCCTCTAATCGTCATCATTTTTTCTAGTCGCAAAGACTATGACCGTGCAGCCAAAAAAGAAGTTGGAGATGCCTCACACAGCATTGTGGGATATTACAACCAGCTGACAAATCGAATTACAACCTATGACATCACAGGAAGCGACTCGACTGACACACCAGCGAGCCAGTCTTCTCATTCAGTAGGTGTCAAGATTTTTCAAAACCCTCGGGCTTCAAGTCTTATTGCAACACTTGTTCACGAAGCAACTCATCAACTTGCATTCAACGCTGGCCTGCACGTTCGGCTTTCACCAACTCCAGTCTGGCTAAGCGAGGGAATTGCAACATACTTTGAAACGCCCGATCTCTCGAATTCCCGGGGGTGGCGATCGATTGGGGCCATCAATACACCGCGACTCGAATTGGTGGTTCAGCAATTCACACCAGGTCTTATTTCCCGCTTTATTGCAGATGACAAGCCCTTTCGTGACCCAGAAGAAGCGATTGTTGCGTACGCACACGCGTGGGCCTTTGTCTCATTTCTAGCAACCATGAAAAAAGATGCCTTTTGTTCATATATCGCACAATTCGAGCATAAACCCCCGCTTGCGAAGGACTCCGCAGCGACCCGAATGGCTGAGTTCAAAGCTGCATTTGGCCAGACGCCAGACTCTCTCGAGCCGGAACTCATCCAGTACATAAACGCACTGGCACGGAGAAAACGGCCGTAACTGATGCCCACCACGACAAACGGACCAACCCTTATAATCGGTTTGCTACGGTACCATTTTGCCTTTGCTGTCCGTATGAACCCTACAATCGTTTACAGGCTCGATCCTCCTCGGAAATTTGGTCGATG
>CAJQGO010000265.1 GCA_905477565.1 uncultured Planctomycetota bacterium | reverse complement strand
AGCCGGAGCAAAAGAGAGCATCTCTCAGGTGGCAGTCCTGTATGACCCTAATTATCCCGGAGACTGGCTCAGGAAGACTTTCAACGGAGATGTGGTCCAATGTGCCAGCGAAATCTTGGGTGGGCCTGTGGTAGTGAAATGGAGCCCTCTTGAGCAAGATCCTTTAGAAAATGCGTCACCCGCTGACGACATGAGAAAGGCTGGTACTACCAGGAGCTCTATTCCCAATTCAAATAGATCGGAAGTGCACAATGTACGAGAGAGTCCGAAAAAATCGCTCCCTACTGGGACGAACTGTTCGCTTCCGCAGGAAACGTTACCAAGGAACACCAAAAAAGCCAGTTTGCGACGTCCTGCGGTCAGGTTAGATGAATTTTCGGTCGGCCCGAGCAATCGGATGGCCTACGCAGCAGTTGAGTTGGCAGCGAGCCGTCTTGGTGAAATGTCTCCAGTGCTCGTGCATGGTCCAAGTGGTGTTGGAAAAAGTCATCTATTGTCAGGAATATGCCACCATGCTCGTCAATCACGACCTGGCTTGGCCGTAGCCATGTTCTCAGCAGAGCAATTTACCACGAATTTTCTGCAAGCCCTGCATGGAAGTGGTCTGCCTGGCTTTCGGAGAAGTTGCCGATCAGTTGATTTATTAGCTATCGACGATCTGCAATTCTTCGTTGGAAAGCGAGCGACCTTGCTCGAGTTGCAAAGCACGGTGGATACGCTTCACCGGGCTGGCAAGCAGATTGTATTTGCGAGTGATCGCGATATTGAAAGTCTCTCCGGTCTTGGAAGCGAGCTAACCGGCCGATTGCGTGGGGGAATGACGGCAGGAATCATGCCTCCGGATTACGAAGTCCGGAGGGGTATCGTTTCTGGCTTGGCTGAGAAGAGGAAAATCGATTTGCCCGCTGATGTCGTTGATTTTCTTGCCAACAGCCTTACCCGCCATGCCAGAGAGTTGATTGGTGGTATCAACAGGCTGGAGGCCACAAGTCACATGCTGGGTGCTCCGGTAACTCTGGATTTAGCCAGAGATGCTCTTGCTGACCTTGTCCGATCGAGTGCCCGAAGTTTACGCCTTGCTGACATAGAACAAGCGGTATGTGCAGCATTTGGAATTTCTGAGTCCGACCTCAAGTCAACGCGTCGCTCACGAGCGGTCAATCAACCTCGAATGTTGGCCATGTTTCTTGCTCGTAAGCATACTGCCGCCGCTCTTGCTGATATCGGTCGCCATTTTGGTCGCCGAAGTCATTCTACCGTTCTTGCAGCTGAGAAAACCGTCCGTAAATGGATGACATCTCAATCAAGTATTGTGCTTGCAGATGCAACGTGGGATGTTGATCAGGCAATTCGCCGTGTTGAAGACGTTTTGCGAGCCGGTTGAGGCAATCACCTCTGGTTTCTACGCCTCCACGAATCCCTGCCACTTATTCTAATCGCGGGGAGTCGGAGACAAGTTGCTCTTTTCGGCTCGCCTTGTAGCGAATACTCGATGCCGGTCCGTGAAATCCGACAACGCGTCTGTCGACGCTTACTGACCGTTTCAGTACGCAACCACGAACGATATCAAATGTAATTTGTCCCGACCAGATTCTCTCAAGGAGACGTGACTCTGTCTGGGTGTCGTGGATAGGTGTGAGGACTGTCGTATCTACTTTGATGATGGCACGATCATCGTCAAGTTGTGCTACCTGATACCGAAGTCGTGTTCTAACAGACTTTCGGGCCCCTTCTGGGAGGTCGACGACTACAGTATCAGGGACAGTCCAGAACGTCCCTACGGTCACTGGGTCATCGGGCAAGGGTACGACCATGAGGTCACCCGTATTTGAAGGAGGGCTTGGGAAGAAGTTTTTACGATTCATTATCCGCCCACACGAGTCAATCGTTAGTTCGGAAAGAGGCTTGCCAAGTCCAAGTTGGACGCCCCCGTACCCTTCCGGTGGTGTTTCTGGACTGTCACTGTCCCAGCGCACTGTCTCCGAGCCACTCGTTCGTGTCATCATTTTGACGTGGTCGACTAAATGCTCCAGCGTCGCAGATCCATCCTGATCGACATCAATTATTTTCCAGGACTTAATTGAATCAGTTGCAGTTTCAACATGCTGAGTGGTGCCATTAATTGTTGTCTCTGTAATCGCGCGATGAGATACTTCTGCTGCAATAGTTTCCCCTTGGCTAAATTTATAGCGGAGGAGTTGCGGAGGTTTTTCTGGTGCAGTTCCATCTTGGGCATTCAGCTTTCCGCTGCAAGTGAGTAGTCCTGCAAGGAAAATAAAAACAAAGTACTTCATGTCAGTCTTTTTCTGGAGCCGGGCGGGTATGTCAAACTTCACGGCAGTCAATCTCTGATGCTGTGTTCTGAATATCTCCTCCCCATGCCAATTTGTCACGGAGAGTGGAGTAATAACCATGCTGGTTTGTTTCAATGAGGGAAAATTTTGGTTCAGCGCGTGATATTCGTACTTTGTCCCCAGCTTTCAGTGATAGCAGCAGGCGGCCGTCAACGACACAGGAGGAGCCGTTGTGAGGAGATGGTATCACTAAGCTGTAGCTCCGAGATGCTGTGTCGATAACCGTGCGATGAGTGAGAGTGTGAGGATTCAGCGGAGTGAAGATAAAGGCTTCCAGTGATTTTCTGACAATCGGACCTCCGGCAGACATGTTATATGCGGTGGACCCAACTGGAGTACTAATGATTAAGCCGTCGCCACGGTAAACGGTCGCCAATTCATCGTCCACGTGGAGTTCAACTTCAAAAAGTGAGAAAGGTGGGCCGGCAAGAAGTGAGGTCTCGTTGAGGCCAAGATCACTGGCAATAATTTCATTTTCTCGTACAACACATGTCTCGAACATCATGTGTTCGACCAGACGAAACCTTCCGGCAATAAGTTCACTGATGGCCGTTTCAACTTCATTTGGTGAAAAATCAGCAAGAAATCCAAGTCGGCCAAGATTGACTCCGAGCACGGGTGTCTGCTGGTAACCCATCCACCGGGCAGTTCGAAGAATCGATCCATCTCCACCTAAGACAATGACCAGATCGGCATCATGAGCGATATTGGAAGCAGATCCTTCTCTGGGAGAAGGATCCCACGCAGTTCTGGCTGCAAGCATGGTTTTGACATCGTGGCCAAGCGTAGTCAGAAGATTTTGGATTTCGTTGGCGAGTGGCTTCGTTTCGAGAACCTCTTCTGGGCCAACGACTGCTACACGAAGGCTTTCAGTCACTGGACTGCCTGAGCAAAGACGGCTTCCAGTCATGGGTTTAGTGGTACTGGCGTCCGTCGATGAAAGCTTGGTGTCATCAGCCATAAGGATTGAGCCTGGGGGCAAGACCACAAATTGTTCACTCGTGATCAGTCTTGAAGTGGAGTGGCGACGGCAGTTGTTGCAGTGTGCCCTGAAAGCTCTCTGCAAACATCAGCAATTCCGCTTGCATCGAGCGTGAGGCTTGAAAGTAGATCAGCTCGGTCTCCGTGCTCAATAAATTGATCAGGAATACCAAGCCGTCGTATCGGGCCCGTATGAAGAGCAGCGTCATGAATGGCCTCGAGAATCGCCGAACCAAATCCAGCTTGGAGCGTGTTTTCTTCAACAGTGACAACCCAAGGGCTCATTTGTATTCGCTTGAGGAGCGTGTCTTTGTCCAATGGTTTGATAAATCGCGCGTTGATTAGGCCGACATTGAGCCCTTCTTTTTTGAGTTTTTCAACTGCTGCCAAACATGATCCAGCAAGACTGCCGCATCCGATAATCAGGCCATCTG
>CAJQGO010000264.1 GCA_905477565.1 uncultured Planctomycetota bacterium | reverse complement strand
GCCGGCTTACATTGTTCTTACAAGCTATGGCTCGGGCCGGCCCAATGACCAGCCACTCTATGACCGATTGTGGGGGGCAGGGTTTCTGCCCAATGAGCATCAGGGGGTTCGGTTTCGCAACACAGGTGACCCGGTGCTCTATCTTGCTGATCCTCCGGGTGTAAACCGTGAACTACGACGGGCGACGCTTGATCGAATTGCTGCTATCAATGCCTCGCGAGCCGCGGTTATTGGTGACCCTGATATTGCAGCCCGGACGAGTCAATATGAGATGGCCTTCCGTATGCAGGCTAGCGTGCCGGAGATCACGGACTTTTCTGATGAGCCTAAGCATGTGTTGGAGTCGTATGGGCCCGATGTGCATCGGCATGGTAGCTATGCGTTTAACTGTCTGCTCGCCCGAAGGCTGTCAGAACGTGGTGTACGGTTCGTGCAGTGCTTTCATATGGGCTGGGATCATCATGGCGGACTGCCCAAGGCCATTAAAGGTCAGGTGAAGGATACTGACCAAGCGACTGGAGCCTTGCTGGATGACCTTGATCAGCGAGGATTGCTTGACGAGACGTTGATCGTCTGGGGCGGTGAATTTGGCCGTACGATTTACTCACAGGGAAATTTGACTGAAACCAATTATGGTCGAGATCATCATCCGCGGTGCTTTACGACTCTCATGGCTGGTGCGGGTGTCAACGGTGGTCTGACGTGGGGTGAAACGGATGATTACTCATACAATATTGTGACTCCTGAACAAAAAGTGCATGTTCATGATCTTAATGCCACGATTCTCCACTTGATGGGTATCGACCATCTACGGCTGACCTATCCCTATCAGGGACGTGATTTTCGACTGACGGATGTACATGGGAAGGTCATTCACGGTGTGATAAGTTGAGTGTTATGTTCGATCACATGGATCTTATTGTGGCACGCAACGCCTGGGAGTGATGAGAGAATTTTTACTTCAAATTGAATAAAAAATGTTGATGAATTGCTGCCGTTTTTTATTACTCCTTTCTGTAATCGCTGTTTGTTTTTGTATGAAAAACAGCCTGTTTGCAACTCCTCTCGCGCACACTGAAGTAGGAGAATCTGCACAGCAGGCAGTTGGAAATGATCCCGAGGGCAAGAACATTGTTGTCGAATCTGCTTCGGTTGTACCGATTGCCGTCGTGGTCTCAGCACAATCAGAACAACAAAAGCCGTCACATCCGGCAGTGCATGCCATTGATGGTAATCCGGCCACTCGGTGGTGCGGTGACGGGCCTGACATGCCAAACTGGTTCCAACTGGAATTTCAGAAAGCGGTAACAATCTCAGGGGTCGAGCTTGCATGGGAGATCCAGAGTGACTGGATGCAATATGTCATCGAGACTTCGCCGGATGGTCAACGTTGGACCGTTTCAACGGATGCGTCGAAGAATACGCAGGCAGGTGTTCGAAGAGAACGATGTGATGCACAGGCTGTTCGGTTTCTTCGCGTAAAGGTAATGCATCAGCAGCGGGACATGTGGCCTAGCCTCAGGGAGATACGACTCTTTGACGGCGGTGGAAACCTTCTTCCATTAAATGTTGAACCCATTACACAAATTGCGTTGGAGGTAGATGCTGCACGCCTGCAAACAGAGGGCAACAGTGTTCCTCGAGTTCATAGGTTAACACCAGCTGAGGAGAAAGAGTTGCTTGCGGAGGTCGCTCTGCCAGAGGGATTTTCCGTCACACTGTTCGCCCCATGGCAGATGGCGAACTACCCGACGTATCTTGCGGCTGCTCCGAATGGTGATCTCTATGTTTCATCAGACGGAAATGGCTCTATTGGAAGACAGCCCCATCGAGGTCGTGTACTACGACTCCGCGATATCGACAATGATGGTAGAGCAGATCAGGTGACCGAGTTTATTCCTGATATTGACTCACCACGAGGCATAGTCTGGGACCATGACCGGCTTTATGTTCTTCATCCGCCACACATCGATGCGTTTTTCGATGCCGATCATGATGGAATCGCCGAGTCGTCTCAGCGGCTTATCTCAAACATTGCCTTTGGTTTCGATAAGCGACCGGCTGACCACACTACAAATGGGCTCGAAATGGGAGTGGATGGATGGCTTTATGTAGCATGCGGAGACTTCGGTTTTATGGAGGCAACCGGCACTGACGGGCGAACGCTCCAGATGCGCGGTGGAGGAGTGGTCCGATTTCGGCCCGATGGAAGCGGGCTCGAGACATATTCTGACGGAACACGAAATATCTATGGCATTGCCGTGAGCCCAATGCTCGATCTGTTTGCCAGAGATAACACGAATGATGGTGGCGGCTGGAATGTTCGCTTACACCATCTCAGCGGACTTGAAGACCATGGGTATCCACGGTTGTTTCAAAATTTTGCTGAAGAAATTGTAAAGCCACTTGCTGATTATGGTGGTGGTTCTGGCTGTGGCGCATGTTTTATTGACGAACCGGGTATTCCGCCGGCATGGAACAAGCGAGCGTATACATGTGATTGGGGTCGTGGTGCGTCATTTCGACATCCTGTGAAGCGACAAGGTGCAGGATTTGTCGAGAACGGTGAGCCAGAAGAATTTTTCAAAATGCCACGACCGACCGACATTGACGTTGATGGACGGAGCGCTGTTTATCAGGCTGCGTGGAAGGGTCCGGCAACGTTCAAGTGGGATGGCCCCGCGCATGGATTTATCGCCCGAGCAATACCAACAAGCCATGTCCCGACAACACCTCCTGAATTCTCAGTAGTTCACAATATAAATTTAGTAGATATCGTCAAACATTCTGCCAGCCACGTCAGGCGGCTTGCAGCGCAGCGCATGTTGTTGCGGCGTTCCTTCTCGGAGGAAATGAAGAATGCGTTGCTCGAGGTGGTTCAGGATCGTTCCTTACCACTCGAAAATCGTGTCGTTGCACTGTATGCAATCTCACAAAGAGGCCTTGAGAGTCAGGCTAGTCACGATATTTTAGAGATTCTTACGCCAAATATTTCTAACGATGACCCAATTTTACCGATGCTTATTCGTAGCTGTGGTGACTTTGGGATTGACTTGAAGACAGCCGGAACACGTGGTCCGGTTCCTGCTGATCTGCTTGAGCGGTGGCTGTCCAGTACTGATCCTCGTTCCATTCTCGAATCAATCATTGCAGCTGTTCGGCAGGATGCAGCAGAAGTCACGGAAAGCATAGCGGTACATCTTGCGAGCCCTGATCCACTCATCGTCCATACAGCTTATCGTGGACTTGTAAAATTAAACGCATACGATGTCGCTTTACAAGCGTTTGATAATGAGAACCAAATGGTTTGTAGAGGTGCCGCGCTCGCGCTCATGCGGATGCATCAGCCCGAGGTTGTGTCTGCAATGGTAGACCGTTTGCGGGTGGTGCATGAACCAGAGCGTCGAACTC
>CAJQGO010000263.1 GCA_905477565.1 uncultured Planctomycetota bacterium | reverse complement strand
GCAGCAAAGCCATGATTGTTCCAGCGTTCGACCCATTCTTTAAAGGCAGTACCACCACCACCGTGCACAAGAACAATGCCAGGTACTTTTTCTTGCCCGGCTTTCTTTTCTGGAATGCCCAGCCACGCGAAAGTCTTCGTAGCCTTTCCTTCATAGGGAAGTGAATCAAAAAAAAGGGAGTGAATATTAGCCGGTTCTGAATGAGTTTCACGATCCACTGTCGATGGTGATGCTATAAGTTGTCCTAACTCAAGAATGGTTTGATGATCAGTTCTCACTTCATCAGCGAATGTATTGTGAACAGAAAGAATGACTAGTAAGACAAGCAGGGTTAACTTCATTGTGTCACTATGAGTTTTGCGGCTTTAAAGAAAAGAAAAACTGCCAGACGGAAGGAAGCAAACGGCTCAAGGCATGGACTAAGTGCATTCATGCTGTTAGCAGTTGGTGCAAAATATGGCTATGCGTTCAGCGGAGTATAGGTGATTTCAAAAATAATTGATGAGGCAACAGTGTGTCCAAAGTTTGGTTGGTCTGCGGCGATGCCACCAAACATGTATCCGACTACAGTTTCTGTGGTTAAAGAATCGAGGTCGATGATGTCGTCAGTTAGTAAAGGCACATCATGAGCAGGGAAGAATCTCGCATTCGCGCCGAAGTAGAGAAGCTCGCCATTGCCATCATAAATATCTGGAAACTCAGTTATGTATTGTTGCTGATATGAGCCAGATGCACCTCGCAACACTGCGGTTATTTGCCTGTGAAATCCATTGTTCTCGTCGTAGGTCAGTTGCTCCGTAGCCGGATCAAATGTATTCGCTGAAATACCTCCGAGAAGGACTTGAGTCATCTCTCCAGAGGTCTGGGAGTAAAGCCCAATTTTTCCAGATTCATACTGGTTCATAGCCTGCCTGAAAACGTCTGGATCGTTCGTTGGGTTTTCAGTTGTTGGGATGCCGTCATATCCAATTTCAACCGGCACAGTCCACACCCCAACACCGTTGTAGAAGACACCAGCCAATGCAGCGGTGCTCTTGGTAGTGCCACCCTGATTGTCCGGTGAAAGAATTGGGAAGACATTCAAATCACGGCGACGAAACCGGTTGGGGTCTCCACCAGAAGGATTAATCATATTTGAATCAGTACTATATGAGAGAGTTCCATTCGCAAAGTCATAATCAATATCAAAACTTCGAACCTGTGAGGTATAGACTTGGAAGGTTGTTGATCCGTGTGCGTACGGACCTTCAAACTTCTGGCCAAAAACCAATTGATAGCGGTCTTCTATTTTTTCCAAGCCTCCGCCAGTCACCTGAAAAAATCCGCCATCGTACGAGTTGTCAGAAGACTCTTCTCCAGCAACTTGTAAGATGGCATTGGTGTGAAGCGTTTCATCTGTTCCTTTGACCCAGTTTACAAGGGTTGGTAGATCTATGGCCGAAAGCGCATTGTAGGTTGTAAAGTTATTAATCGCGCGCGAGTAAACGTATCCGCCGACGATAAACAATGTGTTTCCATCCTGGTAAGACTCGGTGTTGGTTGATGACAAACTGTCGATTTCACTTGAACTTAGACCGCTGCTGGTATCGTTTAGTGAGCGACTCCATGTCTCCTTTGATATAGGGTCAATAACCCACACATCGGTGTTTTGATACCTCGGTGGAAAATTGGCCAACCCGTCATCAGAGAAGCCATGAAGTCCATTTGTGCGACCAGCAATTAGCACCCACTGATCGTTGTAAATGCCACTGGCAAACGATTGAAGCGTCGGCACCGATGCTGTTCCCATGTCATATTCAGAAAAAGTCAGGTCGTAGTCGCCAGACCAATTTTTTACCTGGCTAAAAGTAGGCGTCTGGTCCTTCGAGGGAGCTGCTGAAATGCTTGACGTTGGCCCCGTTGCTTGTGCACCTGGAGCTGGATTTGTATTTGTCGCCCAGACCCAGAATGTGTAAGGAACGCCGGTTTCGAGATCTGAAAAGCTTTTGCTTGTGGATGTCGTGATAAAGGTCGTGCTCGTTGATCCGTTGTCAACCGTCACGGTGTAATTTAACGAGCCTACGAACGATGCCGGTGGGTCCCAGCTGACCGTCAATGAATTCGCGTCTTCTGACTGACCAAATCGTAAATTTTGAACTTCGGAGGGTGCTTCACTGGATGGTGGAGCTAATGGGTTTCCATCATCCCAGCCAACAACATCAAACGCCTTTTCGAAGCCCGCCGGGCTTGTTGATTGCGAAGGTGTCCACTTTATGCGGTCGTCTTGCTGAATCAGACGGATTTGAAGTAACTTAAGAAGTTCCGTCGGATTCGATGTGGTTGGAACAGCTGAGACGTTCACCCAGCTTTCTGTAGCCGGTAGCCATTTTTCAACAATACCGTTTGCAACTGCTGTAATAACAAAGCTATTGGTTTCGTCTCCGATTACCTCTGACTGGTTCATGACTATCGGCTGTGGACCGATTAGCAAGTTGTCTAAATAGACGGTATCTGTTTGTTCCAATGGCGGACGGTCGAGAGTGCCTGAATCTGCAGCAAGTGCGAGGCGATTTTCAAGCACTTCGAGGTTGCCAAGATCCCGTTGTTTTGGGTTGCGATACGCCCTGCCCCTGGAACGAAATTGATGGCGAAAAAAAAACATCTTAATCAATACATTTCCCTGAAAGGAGCCTCCCCACCTTTGGCAATCGTGCCACAGCTTTCTAAACAATCAGGCTAATTGCAGTTGTTATAGAAAGCAAAGGAACGGTTGGGAAATTCGAGCGTCCCAGCAATGCGAAGTTTTTGGCCACTGATTCCGGTAGAACGAGTTGCGTATTCAGTAGAACTGCAAGGTCTTTTGAGCTGAAAGGAAGTAGCGGCGGCCGGACTTGAACCGGCGACCCCAGGCTTATGAAGCCTGTGCTCTAACCAACTGAGCTACACCGCCCTCTCGAGAAGTCTGCCTGTAGCGACCTCCTAATAAGTCTTCCACTATACCCCATCTTTTCAGAGGTGCATCTGTGAACAAAAAAGATGTAGCTAGAAGGGATTCTCGCAAAAAAACAGGCTCGGGCTTCCCTTCGCAAGCCCGAGCCAATAGTTGTTTGCGTTTGCTGTTGAAACAGTGCTGAAAATCAACGATTTGATTATTCAACTAAACCGCATGCAGCTTCGACAATAGTACTGATTTTTCCGTCATTCAACTCACCCTTTTTCAGAGCATGGCTTGAGACAACCTTATTGCTCTTGTAACAGACAACCGTGAGGTCTGCATCAGGAGCAATCTTAAAATCATCTGGGCCATTCGCGGCATCTTCTGGCACAACAAATGCAACATGTTGAATGCCATTATCTTTCACAAACTTTGTTGCCGTGTTTTTCAAGCTGTCACTATCTCCGCCAATCATGTTGACAAAGCTGCAGAGTTTTGCATCAGCGTGTTCTTTAATTTCACCTTCCAGTTCATTAACGAGTTTTGCTAGTGACTGATCGGCGGTTCGGGCAAAGATCATTACGACAGGTCGACTACCCATCCTACATCGGTAGCAAAGTCGTTTGCCGTCTTCGACACCATCACTTGGATTGCCAGCTGCCTTTGTTACGGTGAAGGCACCAACGCCATCTCCTGGCTGCGGGCCACTTACAAGGTCTGCCATGCAGTAACTTGCTGTGAATACTAAAGCAATGGCCGCTGTTCCGGCTGTGATTCGTTGAAATGGTTTGAGGAACTCCATCGAAAACTCCTACGTGTGGGTGGGGGTACAAATCTTTTAGATAAGCAGGAAATTTGAGAAAAGTTTTCTGCTCACCATTTTTCTTTCAGAACAAGTAAGGGAACGAATGCCACGCTGGCAAAAGTTAACCTTTTGATGATTCTATCATAGCGCGGTTAGGATGCATTCGGCAACCATGTCATGCCACTTTCAATTATCGTAAAGTCGTGATAGTTCCTAGGAAAAGAGGTTCGAGATGCCCTATTCAATACCGAGTCCGACCATTCGGCAGACCCAGCTGTTTATAAATGGCCAGTGGATTCCAGCACAGTCCGGAAAAACCTTTGACACGATTAATCCGGCAAACGAAGAGGTAGTTGCGCAGATAGCAGAAGGCGATGCGGCTGACGTTGAGCGTGCTGTTGAAGCAGCTCGTCGGGCCTTTGATGAAGGGCCTTGGCCTCGTCTAAATGCTCGGGATCGCGGGAAAATAATACATCGGCTTTGTGACTTAATTGATGCAGAGATTGATGAGCTTGCAGCTATCGAGACGCTTGACAACGGCAAGCCGCTGAGTGATGCACGCTCTGTTGATATACCGTTAGCCG
>CAJQGO010000262.1 GCA_905477565.1 uncultured Planctomycetota bacterium | reverse complement strand
GACGAGGTCTGGGTGCCTTTCACGCCAACCGTTTACATGAAAGGTCTGCTCTCGTGTGTTCGTTGGATAGAGTCCACCCATGAGAGAGAGGCGGGATGCACCACAGACAGCCTGCTGGCAGTAGGCGCGATTGAACTGCGTGCCTGATGCGGCAAGTTTGTCAATATGAGGTGATATCACATGTTTGCCGTAACATCCTAGTTCGGGGCGTAGGTCATCGATTGCGATAAACAAAACATTTGGTTTCTTCTTTTGAAACGAGACTGGTTCTAAAGCCGGCTTGGTGCGTGGTTGCACGGGGGGTGTAATTGGTTTTGCAGCCGTGATTGTTTGTGATACGTCTGCAATGTTCTTTGCCGTCGGGATTGTGCTCAGCGTAAGTGGCTCTGAAAGGCTTGTTGAACTACCGCCGACACGAACAAGATATTTTCCCTTTGGGAGCACTCGGTTCAGATCCATGTCATGAAAAAATAGGTCATCGGCCTGAAGTGTTACAGTGATTTCCTTCGATTCACCCGGACGAAGCGTTGTGCGTGCAAACCCCTTCAGTTCGAGGGAAGGCCTTGCAATGTCAAATTCTTCACCTGAGACGTAGACCTGAGAGATTTCTGTTCCCTCGCGTTGACTTGTATTCGTTAGAGTGAAGGACACATCAACCGTCTGCCCCTCTTGAATTGTCTCACCAGAGAGGGACACATTTGTATATTCGAAGGATGAATAGCTTAAACCGTGGCCAAATGAATATGCAGGCGTACGAGGGGAGTCAACGTAGTCAAACACCAGGGAACTGCCATGCTGGCTGTAGTGTGCTGGAATATGACCAACTGTTCGGGGCCAGGAGATTGTGAGTTTGCCGGCTGGATTCGTTTTGCCGAAAAGTATTTCTGCAACCGCAGTGCCCGTTTGCTGACCCGCATAGTGAGCAGTCAGGATAGCGGGAATTCTCGATGCGGTCTCCCCGAGAACAATAGGTTTTCCATTGTTGAGAATAAGAACTACCGGTTTCCCGGTGTCTAATACTTTCGCCGCTAGCTCCTGTTGAGACGTCGTAAGCTCGAATGTTGTTCTGTCGCCAATATGATTTTCCCCCCAGGCTTCACGCGAGAGAAGAACGTTTTCACCCAAAGCAAGCACAACAAGGTCAGAACTTTGTGCTAATTCAACGGCCGCCTGTATACGCTCCTGGTTGTCTTCGAGGCTTGCAAAATGTATTTCGTCAACATAACGCCAGTTCTTGTAAGAGTTTCCTGTGTCATTTGTGGCTATCTGACATCCTTCTGCATGCTTGACTGTGGCCGAGTTTCCAACGTAGTCACGGATACCTTCGACAAGCGATACTGTTTTTTGTGGCATACCAGAGTAGTTGCCGAGTCTGCAAACGGCAGCATTCGGTCCGATAACAGCGATGTTTTTATGGCTGCCTAATTTGAGTGGCAGAAGGTTGCCCTCATTTTTTAGTAAGACGATTGATTGACGTGCTGCCTCTGTTGTGAGGGAATTCGTTTCTGATGAAGCGGCGAGCTTTTCGGCCTTCGCTGCATCGAGAACCATTGGCGCCTCGAAAAGACCGAGTCGAAACTTTAGTGAAAGCATCTCACGAACAGCCGTATCAATGAGTGTTTCGTTTACCCGTCCACTTTCCACCAATTTCGTCAGGTGTTTGTATCCAAAGGCATTTGGGAGTTCTAATTGGAGCCCTGACTCCAATGCCATTTTTCCAACATCAGCATCACTTGTTCCAATCTTTTGGTACCAGCGGACAAGGTTCAGACCCTGGTAATCTCCGACAAGTAATCCGTCAAAACCAAGTCTGTCGCGTAGGACATCCTGAAGCATCCATTGATTGATATGGCAGGGGAGTCCGTCAATTTCATTAAATGCGGCCATGACCGATGCTGGCCGTGCGTTCTTGATCACATATCGAAATGGTGGGATTTCAGTATCCAGAAGATGCCTCATGCCGTTTGGGTAGGGCGACCTGTTTCGTCCTCCTGCCGTGCCGGCATAGCCTGCAAAGTGTTTGAGTGTAGCGGCCACGTGGTCGCGCTTAATTGTTCCATTGTCCGATCCTTGCAAACCCCGCACCATCGCTGCCCCAAGTTGTCCAACCAGAAAAGGGTCTTCTCCAAGCGTTTCATCGACACGACCCCAGCGAAGTTCACGTGCTACATCAACCACAGGTGAAAGAACATGGGCAACACCACGTGACCGCGCCTCCTGTGCCGCACACGAGTAGATATCTTCAAGCAAAGAGGGGTTCCACGAGCAGGCAAGTCCAATCGGTGCAGGAAATGAATTCGCCTGATACTTCATGAAGCCATGAGCAGCTTCATCGTGGAGAATTGCCGGGATACCGAGTCGGGTTCGATTTCGAAAGTATTCTTGAATCGCAGCATAATGTCGCACGTCTTCGTCGATAGAAAGGTTATGCAGAGGACCAAGTTCACCGATGCCATGCGGACACTTCTCTCCATAGAACTCAGCAGTGAAGATATCGCCCTCACGTTGAAGTTTCCGCTCATCGTGAAACCACCAGCCAGTAATTTGTGCTACTTTCTCTTCGATGCTCATACGAGCAAGTAGATCCTCGACTCGATTAGAGATGGGTAGAGACGCATCTTTATATGGAGGTTGAGTGGAATTACTGCCCTGTGTGTGCGTTACCGGTGAAGTGAAACCAATCGCTTTATGTGGGTTGTCAGTAGCGTTAATAAAAGCACTCTCAGCCATCCTCTTTTGCCATCTTTGTTGTACAAGTGGATTGGTTTCAATACGGGTTTGACCCCATCCGTCCCACATGTCTTGACCGTCCCAATCAGCATTGATGTAGGAGACCGCTCGGATGACATCTTTATTCTTTTCAATGTGTTGGAAAAATTTTTCAAACCAGGCAGACCACAGTTCTTCCGAATCCTCTTTATCAAAGTAGTGTCCCCGAGCTGTTGACTCTGCAACAAAAACTGGCTTTTTGAGTTTGCGGGCATAGGCGAGAGCTGGGGCGGCATCACCAAACTTTTTTTCGTTGCCCCACCACGAGTAGCCAATCCAGTCATAGTATTCTGAGCCTGGGTCATACTCTTCGAACTGTCCGGGCTTCACGGTACTCGAAGACGCGAAGACGATTGCATAGTTTGAAAGATTTCGCCTGCGCAGGAAATCTACAATTCTTCGAAATGCTTTTTTATAACTATCAGGTTGGTATTTATTCCAACTTCCATCAAATTCATATCCTATCCGTATAAAGAAAACGCGGTCAGGATGGTCTGCAATGAATTGAACAAATTCGTCAATGAGGTGGTCGAAGGCACCATTCGCGACTTTGACCTCTCCACCACCTTCCATCGAAATGGAAACATGCATGACGCATTCTTTGAGTCGTGGTGAATCTAAATATGCCTTTTGGCACATTGGACCAGCAGCCCATTCCACCTCAGAATTCAGCCCTGCAACGGACCCCATAGGGAATGTCCGCCCAAACCCATTTGTCCACCCTTCAGAGAAATAAATATAGTGGGTGATGCCCGCAGGGACTCCGACGGTATCAACGTAACCTTTGTTGTATTTTTCAGTGCCTCCAACCGAGATATTGTCCTGTCCAGCAAAGACAAGCACCTTTCCAGCAGGCGGGGTGAATTTTCCTTTAATTTCTTGAGCAAAGGCGTGGTCAGCAAACAAACAGAGGATTACTAAAAGTGCAGATTTCATGGGTGTCTATGGGGTTATTGAACTGAGTGTGCATCAAGATTCTGTCGTATTTCAATGCAGCGTTGTGAACTCAGTCGGTAGAAAAATACGATTGGAATAAGGAGAAAATGACCAAGTGCAGGTAAAAGCGAGATTGCAAGAAGTATGCCCTGCAGAGCACGAGGGGTTTGTTCTGTAGCATCTCCATCATAGCCATACGAGGCCAGCACTGTACCAATGCAGAAGCCAGCGATTGCTATGCCAAGTTTAATCGCAAAAAGGACACCAGAAAAAACAAGACCAGTTACGCGGCGCCCAGTCTTAAGTTCCCCGTAGTCAGCGGTGTCAGCAATCATGGAGAAGAGAATTGGCGCAGCCATCTGTGTAAGGAAGTTAACAAGTATGTAAAGTCCAAAAATTATTCCAAGGTTGGTCGGCGGCGTGAAATAAATACCGATTGAGCCGATGACAATGACTACCTGGAGCATTGCGTAAGACGGCCCCTTATCAAATTTAGCTGTCAGTGGGGCCGCGAAGGCTGCACCAATCATTGCAGCAAAGGTGCCAGCTGTGAGAAACTGAGCGGTCAGGTCAGGTCGGCCAACAACCCATTTGATGTAGTAGGCGGCCGTGCCAGCGCGAAGAACAATAGCGATCAATGAGACCAGGCCAAGCATCGCGACGATCATCCATTGATCATTTCTTACTAAGGTGCCAACGTCTGACCAAAACGTACCTTTGGTAGGCTGTGCCTCGACTACTCGCTCCTTGGTCAAAGCAAAACAGCCAAAGAATGCGAGAACAGCCAGCACGCTGAAGGCTGCCATCGCCCAGGGGTATCCCACTTTATCATCACCCTTGCCAAAATACGTAATAAGAGTTGGTCCGAAAAAAGTGATAAGAACACCAGCCGAGGTCGCAAGAAAGAATCGGTAGGAATTTGCGGAGACACGCTCCTGTGAATCAGAGGTTATGACTCCACCAAGTGCGCAATACGGAATATTGACGACGGTGTAGAGCAACATCAGAACGGTATAAGTCCCATAGGCGTAAAGGAGTTTGGCATTCCCGGCAAGGTCTGGCGTCCAGTACGTGAGCACGAATACCACAGCAAATGGGATGGAAAACCAAAGAAGATAGGGTCGAAATTTTCCCCAACGTGTAGTTGTATTGTCAGCAATCACCCCCATGATGGGATCAGTAACTGTATCGAGTAGACGAACCGCAAGGAACATTGTTGCCATTGCTGCAGGCGCGAGTCCAAAGACATCAGTGTAAAAAGAAGGAAGAAGAATGATTATTGTTTGGAATACGACATTCGAGCCGAAGTCACCGAGGCCGTATCCAATTTTTTCAATGGGTGAAAGTCGAGTGCTTTCCATAATGCATGCCCAGTCTGAGTTTTAGGTTAGGAATTCAAGGAAGTGGAATTCGGCAAGGGCGTTCATGCCAGTTAGGTCAACGCATGTCATACCAACAAACGTGCCTGTGAAGTCTAGGTGCTTTCCGTAATCATCAGAAAGAATAGATGCATCGAGTACTGGTCCGACTGGTGAAAACGTGTTGCCATCGGGCGACCACGAAAACTGTAGGCTGCTCCCCTCAAAACGTGCGCGAAGAAAAATGTCGTTGCACTCGACCGAAAGAGGTTCCGTCCCAAGTGGAAAACAGGAAACCCCATCATCACAGCTGTGAATATGAAGACAATAGCCAGCTATATCGTCATGTGAAAGATAGAGGTGATGAAAGAGTCTGTTGTTGTAGTACGCAGTGAGACCGGCCATCTGCTGAAATGAGTTCGGCGAAAACGTCAGGTGTGTCGTTGCGGTTAGATTGTGATTAGTGAGACGCCGCGCGAACAGTGACTTAGGAAAACAGGATTCGAGGGATTCTGAGCCATGTAACTTTAAAATGGTATCAGTTGGCTCGATAGTACTGGCGGGACCACGGGGTGTTGCGTAATGAGGAGATGTGAATGCAACCTTCGGCTCAAGTTCAGGCCAGGGATGCAACGGTAAATCCGGAGCGTCAACGGTCTCTTTTGGATTGTTTCCCCCACCCGCCACATAAAGCCACCCGTCATCTCGCCATTCCATTTTCTGAATAGCAGTTTCTCGTCCAAGGTTACACCGTTGTGTGCCAGGCAGAGGCCGTCCACACAGGTGTGGCATGTACCACTGTCCTCCTTGAGTGTGCACAAGGCTCGCGTGCCCTGCTTTCTGGAGGGCAAGGGTGCTGTCGCCTTTCGATGTCAAAACCGGGTTGTGAGGATGTACCTCATAGGGCCCATCAATGTTCTTGGAACGGGCAAGTGTGACTGCGTGGTCGTACTCAGTGCCACCCTCAGCGGTTAGCAAATAATAGAAGGAATCTTTTTTGTAAATGTGTGGCCCCTCAGTAAGGCCAATTTCTGTACCTTTGAAAATAAGCTTGGGTGTACCAATAAGTTGGAAAGTTGTTGAGTCGATTTCCTGCTTTACGATTCCGTAAAATGGATGGTGTTCTGGACGGTGGTCCCACACCATATTCAGCCAATATTTTTTGCCGTCGTCATCATGAAAAAGCGACGGGTCGAAGCCAGAGGAATTGATATAGACGGGGTCCGACCAAGGGCCAAAAATGGATGGTGATGTAACCAGAAAGTTCGGCGTGTCCTTGGTGGCGGCCTCGTGCTGATGCACAACCGTATAACAAAGATAAAAAAGGTCTTTATGAAAGCTCAGGGCAGGGGCCCAAATGCCACCTGAACTAGGAACACCCTGGAGATCGAGCAGTCGTTTTTCATCCAACGCATGTGTGATGAGGTTCCAATGAACAAGATCACGAGAATGATGAATTTGGACACCTGGAAACCATTCGAAGGTCGATGTCGCTATATAGAAGTCAGCACCTGCCCGACAGATTGAAGGGTCAGGGTTAAACCCTGGTAAAATAGGGTTTCTAATGTGTGTCATTGTCCCGTAGTTATACCTGGATAAAAAAGCGGCAAACTGAAAGATCGTTGCCCATGCAGATCCAAGATTTCATCCTACCATCCAATGAATCATCAACCTACAGGCCGGGAGTGAAAAGGCTAGCCTTCAGATGATTCGCTGAGTGAAACCGTTTTCGTCCCACAAAGTAAGACGGTTGCTCTTTGTATAAGTTCAAGACGGCTAGCGTTCTGATGGGCTCGAGTTTATGGTTGCTGCATCTGCTGCTTGATCTGAGGAGGGTGGGGAAGCACCGCTCACTTGATCGATTGCTGTAAGTACTTGTGATTCAGTTACCAAGTCACGCAAAACAATAGGTGATGCATTCGGTGAGTCTTGAGTGGTCGGCGGAAAGAAGGCGAGCACCGGTATTGATTTGCTATTGAGGCTTTCCAACATTGCTTTGATTTCTGGCGATCCGTCAGTCCAGTCCGCAAGCATTGGAATAATCTTTCGCGCCCGCAGGGCATTCCTTACCTTCGGTGTCTCAATAGCGAAATTGAGATTATATTTGCAGGTAAGACACCAGTCAGCTGAAAAGTCAACCATAACGGTTTCGCCCTGTTCGCGTAATTGGGAAAGTTGTCGTTTAGAAAATGGTTCCCACTCAATAAGAGAGTCAACGGGGCCGAG
>CAJQGO010000261.1 GCA_905477565.1 uncultured Planctomycetota bacterium | reverse complement strand
AGACTACTCAACACTTCATCTTCGTAAGCAATACCATCGATGAGCGATGACTCTACGGCCTGGTCTGGTGTAAAAACACCAACATCAATCAATTCTCGAACTTTTTTCTTCTTAAGATTACGATCCTCAGCAATCTGTTCGACCATCTGATCAAAGAGATCACCAACAAACATTTCATATTGTTGACGCAGCTGAGGACTCATTGAGTCTCGAGTAAGGGGCTCACCGGCACCTTTAAATTCACCGACTTGCAAAATCTCTGCTTGAATACCAAGCCGATCAAGAAGTCCTTTGTAAAATGTCACTTCCGTTCGAACGCCAGTAATTGCAAGTGTCGCAGCAGGTGGCATCACAATTCTGTCGCACGCTGCAGCAACGCTATAGTCCAATGGCTCTCCGCTTATGAGATGCGCCACGATCGGCTTACCTTGCGCACGAATATGCTGAATGGACTCACGTAATTCTGACACCCGGGCACGACCAAGTTCTGGAGACTGGATCGAGAGGAGCACTCCAGTCACGTTTTCATCTGTTGCTGCCTTTTCCAGTCGCTGCAAGAAGCGACTCAATTGCGGGGAAACATCACCAAGCAGTCCCTCTTGGCCAACGCCATCTGGCAAAGATCCTGAGAGCCTAATACCAGCAATGATTCCGCTTTCTGCTGCAGATAGATTTTCCCCAACCATTTCAGACGGTTGAAAAACACCACAAAACATCATGATGAAAATATAAAATTTCGATTGCCAACGGCGAAAAATCCTAGGTTTCTGAACCACACAACGAGTGTTCATCGTCTCTCCTGTTTGGGGAAAAGCAGGTGACGCACCTCACTCAAGGCGTACGCCGCCGACACCAATAGTGTAGTGACTCTATCTCTAATGCGGCGATCACAGACTTTTGCAAACACCTCGAACCGACCTTGACAATGTACTCCCGTACAGTAGGATATAGATGTTTAGGTATTTTGTTCGTTGCTCAGCGTGAGAGTATAGACATGCCACGATCTACAAAAGAATCAGGCCCAAATAGAGGGACCGGAAAGTCTCCCCGTACTCGAGGAAAACCATCTGGATCACCTCGCGCACGTGCCCATACCGCAGCCAAGCGTCCGGCTTCGGAGCTCTCTCACTTACTTCAGTCAGAAGAAGAGAGCCAGGATTCCGCAGACATGCCAACGGCACGGCAGATGGAAATCTATGAGTTCATTCGTGACAAGATTTACTCGCGAGGCTTCGGTCCAACGGTACGTGAAATCGGAGAGGCGTTTTCCATACGCTCTCCGAACGGTGTTGTCTGCCACCTCAAGGCCCTCGAAAAAAAAGGGCTTATAACGAGAGGTCGCAACATGTCTCGGGCGATCGAATTGGTCACTGAATCACCTCATAGTCGAGGTATGCCAATGGCTGGATGGGTTGCAGCTGGTACTCTCAGAACTGCTGAAGAACAAAAAGAGCGGTTTGACTTTACTGAGCTTTTTGACCGAGAAGATCATTTTGTTCTCAAGGTCATGGGAGACTCCATGATCGATGCACAGATTGCTGATGGAGACTGGGTGATTATCGAAAGGCGTCAAACGGCACGGCATGGGGATATTGTTGTCGCCCAGACAGAAGACGGTGAGGCTACACTCAAACAGTGGTATCCCGAACGGAACCGAATCCGTCTGCAACCAGCAAACGATTCCATGAAACCGATTTATGTAGATTCAGCCAAGGTCCTTGGAGTACTTGCTGGAGTCGTCAGGAAAACATAAGTGCAACCGCTAGCGAGCATTTCTCGCAATGACCTCATCATGCTGCCTCAGGATTTATTCCTGTATTCTCAATCTGGTTCAGTTTGTTGTAAAGAGTTTTTAGACTGATACCAAGCTCGTCGGCAGTCTTTGACTTGTTCCCACTGTTCCTACCAAGTCCATCAAAAATTGCCTGCATTTCTAATTGCTTCAGGCTTCGTGGCTGATTCGGAGCCACACTATTTTCATGAGCGGCTGGCTCCAGATCCCCATTTTCACTGCAAGGATTTTGTAAGCTAGCATGCTCCATTTTCTTCACGGCATGTTGTATCCTAGGTGGTATGTGTTCTGGATGAATTGGCAACTCATCACAAAGAACCAGTGCATGCTCAACACAGTTGGCAAGTTCTCGAACATTACCAGGCCAACTATATGCCTGCATGATCTCGATCGCATCATCTGTTATGAGTCGCATTCCTTCCGGCACGCTCTGTTGTTTTTGTTCAATGAAATGCTTGACCAACAACAGCAAGTCACTCATATGTTCCCGAAGTGACGGAACCCTAATTTCGAATGTATTGAGACGGAACAGAAGATCTTCCCGAAAGGTTCCCGCTGACACCATTTCTTCAAGAGAGCGATGTGTTGCACAAACCACTCGAACATCAACAGTAATTGAATGACTGTCTCCCACACGTCGAATTTCCCCTGACTCGAGCACTCTAAGCAGTCGTGACTGAAGCGATGGAGGCAATTCTCCGACCTCATCTAGAAACAGGGTGCCGCCGTTCGCTACTTCGAAAAGGCCGGCTCGATGTTCACTTGCTCCGGTGAAGGCGCCTCGACGATGTCCAAATAATTCACTTTCGACAAGTTGCTCAGGAAGGCCACCACAATTCACTGTCACAAGTGGCCCGTCAACCCGATGACTCAATTCATGAATTGATCGGGCAACGAGTTCTTTTCCGGTACCTGTTTCACCTCGAACTAACACCGTCGCCTCACTGGCCGCTACTTTTGCTACAAGCGATTGCATCTGGTCAATGACAGAGGACTTACCAACAAGTTGCATACGACCTTCGGCCTGCCTGACACGTCGTTCTAGCGAGCGCATCCGAAGAGTCATCGCTCGCTTTGTTCGAACTCTCTGGAGTACGGCCTCAATTTCAACTAATTTGCAAGGCTTTGTGAGATAGTCAAAGACTCCTTGCCGCAAACCAGCCACAGCCGTCTCAAGAGAAGACTTACCAGTGATGATCACACTTTCAGTGTCTGGGGCAATTTCACGAA
>CAJQGO010000260.1 GCA_905477565.1 uncultured Planctomycetota bacterium | reverse complement strand
GCCCTCCCACGTAGTCGATAACAACTCCTTCAATCGGATCAAAGAAAAGACCGTTAATTGTAAAATCACGGCGGAGAGCATCTTCCTGCGCGTCACAAAAAGTGACGCCTACCGGGCGACGTCCATCTATATACTCGGCATCTGAACGGTAGGTTGCAACCTCTACATTTCCTGATGCCTTCGAACCAATTACTGTGATCACTCCAAAAGCAGCGCCAACGGCAATCGTGTGCCTGCGACCGAAAAGTTCTCTGACGCTATCCGGATGGGCAGACGTTGCGACGTCATAATCCATCGGAACTCGATCTAATAACTGATCACGAACACATCCCCCAGCCCACACTGCTTCATGTCCTCGCTGTCGCAGTTTCTCTACGACCTCGACAGCAAACATACGGGCAGCAATAGGATCAATGTGAGTGAGCGGCATCTTGTAGCTCGACCTTTCAGAATGTTCTCACCATTGTGGATACATTGAGCGTACAATCAACCGCACCCACTAGCCGTAACAATCTGTATTTCGATAAACTTTCAATCATGACACTACCAACAGAAATTATCCCAGGCGACGCCTCAATACTGCTTGATACATCAAAGCAGGCTGATTGCCTCTTGCTTGACTGCCGAACAGAAGAAGAATATTCGATAGCCAAAATTGCTCAATCCAAGCTCATCCCGATGCAGGAAATCCCTACAAGATTGGATGAACTAGAGCCTTGGAAGCAAAAACGTCTCGTTGTGCACTGCCACCACGGAGTCCGGAGCCTTCGCGTCGCGAAATGGCTACGAGAACACGGCTTTGACAATGCCCAGAGTCTCAAGGGCGGCATTGAAGCGTGGAGGAGTGAAATTGATTCTTCAATCCCTGCATACTAGGGATGTTTGGCTGCCACCTGTGCAAGCGGCTGGCAAGCCGGTATCTTTGTTACAAATATTGCAGGTGGGGCTGTAAGCCTCGTCTGCACATGACATTTCTTTTTGAATTGCCTTAAAACGGATTTCCCAAAGACAAATATCCTCGCAGGAGACGAACATGTCCAGCAACGCACCAAACTCTGATAGTCCGCGTTTTTCCAGACGCAATGCCGTAAAGATTGCTACCGTTGCTGGCGGCGCGATTGCTTCGATGCGAGGAGTACATGCCCAAACTCAGTCCACAGAAGTTATTCGAATCGGTCTTGTTGGTTGCGGCGGACGAGGCACCGGAGCCTTAACTCAGGCTCTGAGTGTAAACGGTTCGAACATCAAAGTGACTGCTGTTGCAGATGCTTTCGAAAACAATATCAGCCGTACGCTTCGAGCAGTGGAGAAAATGAAAGACAAAGTCGATCTCCCAAAAGAACGGCAGTTCCATGGCCTCGATGCGTACAAAAAAGTTCTTGATCATTGTGATCTCGTCATTCTTGCTACTCCTCCCGGCTTTCGTCCGTACCACTTTGAAGCTGCTATCAACGCAGGCAAACACGTCTTCATGGAAAAGCCTGTTTGTGTTGACAGTGCTGGAGCTCGTCTTGTGCTCGAGGTTGCAAAGAAGGCTGATGAAACGAACCGAAAAGTGGTTGTTGGACTTCAGCGACACTATCAGGCAAGCTATCGGGAAACAATCAAACGCGTTCGCGATGGCATGGTTGGTGATATCATCGGAGGCCAAGTTTACTGGAATGGCAGTGGTATCTGGTACCGAAAACGAGAAGCTGACATGAACGAAATGCAATTCCAGGTTCATAACTGGTACCACTTTAATTGGCTCTGTGGTGACCACATCTGTGAGCAGCATGTTCATAATATTGACGTGGCAAACTGGTTCCTGGACATGCTGCCTGAATCGGCATACGGTGTCGGAGGAAAGCAGAACAGAGTGGTTGGGCAGCCAAGTGAGATTTACGATCACCATGCTGTGAATTTCAGCTATCCCAATGGCGTCCGTATTGCCAGTCAATGCCGACAATTCCCCGGTGGCCAGAACCGCGTGAATGAAGAATTCCAGGGAACAAAAGGATTTGTGAAAATTGGTGAAATAACAGATTATTCCGGGAAAGTTCTTTGGAAATACGAAGGACCTGACAAGTCAAAAAGCAAAGATGCCGGTGGCTCCACGAACCCATATCAGGTTGAACATAACGAACTCCAGGCCGCCATTCGTAACGACACGCCGCTCAATAATGCCTACTACGGGGCAACCTCAACTTTTTCGGCAGTTCTTGGTCGAACGGCAACGTACAGTGGCAAGCCACAGGAATATGAAAAGCTTCTGGCTGCTGATTACAACTTGATGCCTGACAACCTGACGTGGGATTCAACTCCACCTGTCGTTCCAGATAAGGATGGCAACTATTCGCTGCCTATGCCAGCAACCTATAAGCTTGCGAAGAAAATGACCTCCTGAGTTAAGGAGGCACAGCGTATGAAAATTGGTATCCCAAAGGAAACAAAGAAGGACGAATATCGCGTCGCGATTCTTCCTGTTGGGGTCGAAGAGTTGGTGCGGGCCGGCCACACTGTTACGCTGCAAAAGTCAGCTGGGAGT
>CAJQGO010000259.1 GCA_905477565.1 uncultured Planctomycetota bacterium | reverse complement strand
ACATGCAACAGTGTTGCTCGAAGAAGGAACTTTCATGGCAGCCAAACCGGTTATCGGAATTAATATGGACTTTCGCTCCAGTTGCAAGGAGCATGCTTCGCTTTCATTCATAGCGGCGGGCTATTACGAGAATATCATTCAATCCGGAGGCATACCTCTTGTTTTGCCTCCTCTGGACGAAGAAGACGACCTTGTAAGATTGCTTGACACGCTTGACGGAGTCGTTCTTATTGGTGGTGCAGATCTTGACCCTCAACGAGACGGCTATATGCCACATCCCGCAGTCCGTCTGATGGACCAAAGGCGTGAAGACTTTGACCGCATGTTGGCTAAACATGTCTGTGCCAGGCATTTACCTGTACTTGCCATTGGTTGCGGTATGCAGCTTCTTAATATTACCGAAGGTGGCACCCTGTATTTACATCTTCCTGAAGACATGCCTCAGGCGATCCCACACAAGGATCCGCTCGACACCGCTCATCGTCATGGGCTTCTCGTAGAATCGGATTCTGCAATGGAGCGTGTGTATGGGGATGGTGAAATACGCGTTAACAGCATGCACCATATGGCCATTGATGATCTTGCATCAGGATTCCGTATAACGGCGAGATCACCCGATGGAGTCATTGAGGCTATTGAGAGTGAAGTTGAGGGATGGCTTGCGATCGGCACCCAGTTTCACCCAGAGGCAGACTCGGCATCTGCTCTTGATGCAAAGATTTTTGAAGAGTTTGTTGTTGGAATTACCGGAGAAGTACCGGCAATGCGGCTCGTGGCCTAATCCGAGCGGACGTTTCCAGCACCACCTTCAAAGGTGACTTCGAGCGGCCCGCCGACAGATCTCTCGTCGGCGGGCCTTTCCTATTGATCAATAGTCCTCGCATTATGCTCCCAGTGCCCCTTTCAGGTGGCACTGTCGCTTCAGGCGGAACAACCTGACCCAAAACTATTCTCAGTGGACAGCACGGCTAGTCATTCAGCGGTACGATTGTCTGAGCCGCTTGATTGACCGCTACATCATGGAGCAGCCTGCATCGTTGTGGCTCATGTGGAAACCACTCTACGTCCTCACTCATCTCCCCTTCTCTACTTGAACACATGCTGACTGATTACGACCTACACCTCCTAGGCGAAGGCAGACACTGGAAAAGCTATGACAAGCTTGGTGCACAACTGTGTAGCCGTGATGGACAACAGGGAGTTCATTTTGCTCTCTGGGCACCAAATGCTGAGGTGGTTAGTGTCGTTGGTGATTTCAACAACTGGGATGGCCACAACCACAAGATGAGTAAGTTGGTACCATCTGGTTTCTGGCAGCTCTTTGTTCCTGGTGTTAGGCCGAATACTGCCTACAAGTTCCGTGTTCAAACAGCTGAAGAAACTATTGATCGTGCCGATCCTTACGGGTACTCAGCTGAGGTGCCACCGCAGAATGCCTCTATTATCACGGACTTAAGTAATTACAGCTGGAATGATTCGCAATGGATGGAGCAAAGGCTGCGACGAGATTGGTTCAGTGAGCCAATCTCTTTTTATGAGGTTCATCTTGGAAGCTGGAGGCGGCCGGGGGATGACCCGAATCGCTGGCTGACATACCGAGACCTTGAGCAAGAACTTATTCCTTACTGCCTCGAAATGGGATTTACCCATCTGGAATTTCTTCCACCGACAGAACATCCCCTCTCCGCAAGCTGGGGATACCAAACGATCGGCTTATTTTCTGCAACAAGTCGCTTTGGTACACCTCAAGATTTCATGTCACTGATCGACAGTTGTCATCAAGCTGGCCTAGGTGTCATTATCGATTGGGTGCCTGCGCACTTTCCAAAAGATGATCATGGGCTTCGTCGTTTGGATGGGACTGCTCTTTATGAACATGAAGATCCACGCAGAGGTGAGCACCCAGACTGGGGAACCCTCATTTTTAACTACGGTCGCAACGAAGTAGCGAATTACCTCATCTCTTCAGCTCTATTCTGGCTAGACCATTACCATGTTGACGGACTGCGTGTCGATGCAGTCGCCTCAATGCTTTACCTCGATTACAGTCGTCGTGAAGGAGAGTGGTTACCAAACTGCTTTGGTGGCCGAGAAAACCTTGAGGCAATTGAATTTCTAAAGGAATTAAACGTCCAGGTCCATCATCACTTTCCTGGAACATTGACCATCGCGGAGGAATCCACGGCTTGGCCTGGTGTTTCACGACCAACTCATACTGGTGGACTTGGATTTAGCCTCAAATGGAATATGGGCTGGATGAACGACACCCTGCGATTCATGAAACAGGATCCAGTTCACAGAAAGTTTCACCATGACGAATTGACCTTCAGCTTAATCTATGCGTTTCATGAAAACTTTGTCCTCCCACTCTCACATGACGAAGTTGTCCACGGAAAAGGTTCTTTGCTTCGCCAAATGCCTGGTGACAGGTGGCAACAATTCGCCAACCTACGGCTGCTGTATTCATTAATGTGGTTCCATCCGGGCAAGAAGCTCTTGTTTATGGGTAATGAATTTGGTCAGCCACATGAATGGGATTTTGATGAGAGTCTCCAGTGGCATCTCCTTCAAGAAGACAGCCACCGAGGACTCTCGCAGACTGTTAATGATCTCAACAGATTACTACGAGAGGAAACGTCTCTTCACCAGCTAGATTTCGATGAACAAGGGTTTGAATGGATTGACTGCCAGAATTGGCAAGAAAGTATTATTACGTTTTTGAGAAAAGGTGTTTCTCAAAAAGATGCATTACTTATCGTGTGCAATTTTACACCGGTTCCTCGCGAGAACTATCGAATCGGTGTTCCTGCGGCTGATCACTATGTAGAAATTTTCAATAGTGACGCTGCTCACCTTGGAGGCAGCAATATCATCAACAACAATCAACTTCTATGCGAACGAATTGCCCGCCATGGGCGAGAACATTCAGTCTCTGTCACCGTTCCTCCGCTTGCAGCGGTTGCATTAAAGCCCTTTCACGCCGTGAATTCCTAGAGGCTGTGCATGGGACGCCTTTAAGAATTAAAGATTTCTTACGACGAGTTCCTTCCACCTCCTACCGAGGCAACCTTGGGTCACGATTCCACGTTAGTTCTAAATCTTTCTCCAAGCCAGCGATCCAATCCATAAAGACCTCAGCAAATGCTGTCTGAGCAACCATCGACACACGTCTCTGATCTCCAAGAATGCCTTCGAATCTGT
>CAJQGO010000258.1 GCA_905477565.1 uncultured Planctomycetota bacterium | reverse complement strand
CTGCCGTGCAAGACATAACTTCCAAAGAGGATCTTTTTCTCGTATGTCGAGCAATCCTCAACTCCAATGCATTCACTTTCCTGGAGTAGCCGAACATGAATGACGCAGAACATCTTTTGCCACAGGGTCGGCATCTTCTTGATCGCCGCACCTTCCTGAAAACAGCGGGGCTTTCGACTTCGAGCCTGGCGCTTCTTCAGATGCTACAAAACGATGGGCTTTTAGCTGAGACTGTCCGTACTGCAGGAGGAAAGACACCCATACGTCCGCAGATTGACCCGAATGATCCATATGCCGCACGGCCACCCCACTTCCCAATGCCTGCAAAGCAAGTTCTCGTCATCTACTGCCCCGGCGCTGTCAGCCATGTAGACACGTTTGACTACAAGCCAGAACTTGAAAAGTTCCATGGGCAGAAGCCCCCTGGAATTCCAGATGTTACGTTTGAAGGACCGACTGGAAACATTGCCAAGCCTTTCTGGAAATTCCGGCCACGTGGAGAGACCGGCAAGATGGTTTCTGATCTTCTTCCCAACCTGGCCAAACAGACGGACGAACTCTGCTTTGTCCACTCTCTCCACACCGAGTCAAGCGCTCATCCTCAAGGTGAGAACTTCATGAACACCGGGTTCACAATGGAAGGCTTTCCATCTTTTGGTGCATGGACAACCTACGCACTTGGCACCGAGAATGAAAACCTTCCTGCTTTTGTAGCAATTAATGATCCTCGCGGGCTCGCACGCAGTGGCAAAAACAACTTTGGGAATGGTTTCCTACCAGCTGCGTTTCAGGGCACCGACTTCAGTGCTATAAGTCCTCCAAAAAACCTTGATCGTCCGGATCAACTCACCGGGAAAGATGATGCGACTACTCGTGACATCATCCAACGGCTCAACGCTCATCATCTCGAGCAGTATCCGGGGGATGCTGATCTCGCTGGAAGAATAGCAAGTTACGAGCTTGCCGGTCGCATGCAAATGTCCATTCCTGACGTTATGGATCTCGCTGGAGAATCTGCAGCAACACTCGCGTCCTATGGTGTTGAAGGTGGGAGTACATTACGTGGTTCATACGCTCGAAATTGTATTCTCGCCCGACGACTCCTCGAACAGGGTGTACGCGTTGTACAACTCTTTAATGGGAGTGACCCCTCTGGCGGGAATGGAATTACAAACTGGGATTCCCACCAGAACATCCTCAAGACTCATGCCATGCAGGCTGAAATCATGGATCAGCCGACAGCCGCGCTCTTGGCAGATATGCGAGAACGGGGAATGCTTGATCACACGCTTGTTGTCTGGGCAACAGAGTTTGGCAGAATGCCCTTTCTCCAGGCAAATGGAACAGGACGAGACCATAACCCTGATGCATTCACATGCTTTCTTACTGGTGCAGGTGTGAAACGTGCTACCAGCTACGGCAGCAGTGATGAATTTGGCTTCAAAGCAGTGGACAACCCAACGTCGGTCTATGACTTTAACGCAACACTTCTGCATCTTATGGGGCTCGACCACGAGCGGCTGACGTTTTATCACAACGGCCTCGAGAGACGGCTTACCAATGTGCATGGACATGTGATTGATGATCTCCTTGCCTAAGCTCGTTTTCAAAGGCCTGTGAGGCCGTACATCTTTGTTTTTCAAACGGGGGCTTTTTCCGATGCGTTTCATCGCACTCTTTTTCTGTTTTTCTGCCACGACAGCGTTCTGTGCTCATGCTCAAGAAAAACCGAATGTCATCATTTTCTTTATGGATGACATGGGGTATGGAGACTCTCGGGCATACAACCCAGAAAGTAAAGTCTCGCTACCAAACATTGAGAATCTTTCTGCACATGGCATGCGATTCACAGACGCTCACAGCCCATCCGCTGTTTGTGCTCCCTCGCGCTACAGCGTCATGACAGGCAACTATCCATGGCGTGGTCGGCTCGAAAATGGCACATGGATGTTTCATCAGCGTTCCCAGATTCTTGACGGCCAGACCACACTTGGCCAACTCATGCAGACTGCCGGGTACCGTACTGCATTCCTTGGAAAGGTTCATCTTGGTGGAACGGTCTATAGCAAGACAACGAAAAAGCCCGTTAGTTGGAAATATGATTATCGTGACATCGACTTCAACAGAAAATGGAAAGATGGGCCTTCCGACCTCGGATTTGATTTCACGTACAGTCTCCCCCAAGGGATTCAGGGGCCTCCCTATATTGCTTTTCGGAATGGGCTACTCGATGGCAATCCTGACGACCTTATTGAATGGGAGCCCGGGTCTTATGGAAACTCTGTGATCCCAACCAAAGGTTTTGGTTTCAAACAATGGGACTCATCTGCCGCTGGCCCACACCTTATTCATGAAGCCACGGGGTTTATTGATCGTCACATCAAGGCAGACACCGGGAAGCCTTTTTTCATGCACTACTGCACTGAATCCTGTCATGTACCGCACACCCCTCCCAAGACGTTGGCAGGAAAGGCCGTGCGGGGAACAGCGGGAGATGCCCACCTCGACATGCTTCTCGAGGCAGACGTCCAGCTTGGCATGCTTGTCAGCACTCTGAAGGCACAGGGAATTCTTGAAAACACACTGATACTATTCACCAGTGATAATGGTGGGCTCGCACGTGGCAAGCCGGGAAACAAACTTCTTGGTCACAATTCGAACGCACCACTTCGGGGAAGCAAAGCCACCATATGGGAAGGCGGCCACCGGATACCGCTGATTGCTCATTGGGGAGATGGGACACGAACCGGCTCAACCATTCCTCCAGCAGCAACGTCATCTGCCCTTGTTGGATTGCAGGATATTTTCGCCACACTTGCTGAATTAACGGGCCAAACCCTTCAAGCCCAACAAGGGCTCGACAGCCAGTCTTTCTTGCCAGCCCTTCTTCAGCAGAACCCTACTCACCAGCGGCATGAACTTCTCGTGCAGGCAAATGATGGAGACGGGTGGGGTCAACGGCTTGCGAAAGCATTTCGACTGAATCAGTGGAAATTGATTACGACCAAAGACCGAAAGCCTCTTCATCTCTTTG
>CAJQGO010000257.1 GCA_905477565.1 uncultured Planctomycetota bacterium | reverse complement strand
CCCAGTATCGAACCCTCGATTTCACCAACAGTATCACATGCCAGAATAGCACGGGCTTCGGGTAGCGGAAGGTGTTTCGCCACTGCGGAGGCTTTGATGTGAGCCAATCGAGTTACAAAATCCCTCACCGTTTCACCTGGCTGGTGTGGCAAAGCCGATGCTTCGGCCTGCTCGGGTGGAGAGATGACAGCAACGTCCCAGCCTGCAGAAATCGCCAGTTCTCGGCGACGACGAGATTGGCTTGCTAGGATCAATCGAAGTGGCAAAGGTGGCGTCATGAACAAGTGCCTTGTGGAATGACTGACGATAGATGAAGGTGATTATATGAAGGTTCTCTTTGATGATTCAGAAATCATCGTTCTCGACAAGCCTGTTGGTCTTGCAACGGCCAACAGTCCACGGGGGGAGAATAGCCTCTATGTTGAATTGGTGAACAGGTTTGGATCAGGGTGTTTTGTCGGAGTGGTGAGCAGATTAGACAAGCCCGTGTCGGGCGTAGTTGTTTTTGGAAAAAATAAATCTGCTACGGCAAGTTTAGCTGAGCAGTTTCGTCAACGGGCTGTCAAAAAAGAATATATTGCGATTGTTGAAAGACGATTTCCATCGGCTCTTGGCGAATGGGCCATTTGGCGGGATCATATTCATTGGGACGATATGGCACGTCGTGCTGTTGTCGACGGCCCAAGACAGCAAAGTAGCCTCTTGAGAGAATCGCGACAAAAGGAGTCCGATGGCGATTCTGCAGAAACTTCTGCACGGGTAGTAAAACGGGCTGGAGAAGTCTCACTAGTCGAACTGCAGCCGAAGACTGGCCGGCGACATCAATTGCGTGCTCAGTTGGCTTTTCGGGGATGTCCTATTGTCGGTGACCGTATGTATGGCAGTCGACTTCCATTGAGTTTTGAGGGCGATATGGTTGTAGCTCTTCATGCTCAGAAACTTACGCTTGAGCACCCAAAGACAGGCGATAAAACAACATTCGAAGCGGAGATACCAAAGCTTTGGATGTCACGTTATGCAGTCCTGTTTTGAAGGGAAACCTTGCGTGACTTTAGATGTAGTATTCCTTTGTCAGGCTTTCATTAGTTTCCGATGAGAGGTTACTAGATTAGATCTTTCGCTCGCTTCTGTTTAGCGAAAAATATTCAAGGACGCTGACGGATTTGGTAGATTTTGACAGGAAATATATTCAAGTAATACTCATGTCCCAACACCTTCGTTATTCACTTTTGTTTTTAATTTATGATGACTCAAAGAACTTCCCTGATTAAACGCTTTCGTCAAGCGGTAATTGATTCAGGGTTACTTGAAAAATCAGTACTGAATGCTGCAGAGTCATCAGTTCGAACATCTCCCGGGATGACTGCTTCTGACGAAACTGCAATCATTCGTGCAACGCTTAATTCACTCGTCGCAAAAGGCCATTTCAGTGAGGCCGAAGCTACGAACGTTATTGGGTCAACATTTACTGAGCTCGACTCCTTTCGTGAAGCATCACTAGCTAGCGGGCTTGGTGTAACTTCACAGACACTTGACGATGCAGAAAGTGTTGTGCGCTCGTTACCTGACAATGAATCAGTTGATGAGGCGACGATTGCGAAAGCCGTAGCAGACCGCCTTGTTGAGCAGGGGCTTCTCACGCCTTTCCAGGCATCCCAGCTTCTCATGGGGCGAAAGAAGTTCCAGTTGGGCCATTACCGAATTCTTTCACAAATTGGAAAGGGCGGGATGGGGCTTGTGTTTCTTGCGGAGCATGAGCTTATGGGGCGAAAAGTAGCAATCAAGGTATTGCCGCGGAAGAAGGTGACGGAGCAGTCAGAGGATGCTTTTCGTCGTGAGATTCGTATGCTCGGTCGCCTCGATCATACAAACTTAGTGCGGGCGATTGATGCTGGGTTTGACGGCAATGTGTTCTATATGGTGACCGAGTTTATTGACGGCCTTGATCTCAATCGTCTAGTTAAAAAATATGGATGTCTGACCGATGATGTCGCTGCATCGATAATCTCGCAAGCCGCACGGGCTTTAGGGTACGCGCACGAAAATAAAATTGTGCATCGTGACGTGAAGCCCGGGAATATCTTCGTAGGTTTTGATGGCTGTGTGAAACTCCTTGACCTGGGCCTTGCTCGATCGGAAGTAGACGGGGAGGCAAGTTCGTTCAGCGGTGTAGTTGGGACAATTGACTATATTTCACCCGAACAGTTGAACAAAAAAAGTGCAGGAAGTGTTGGGGCCTCGGCTGACATATACAGCCTCGGTTGCACGCTCTACTACTTAGTAACAGGGGAGCCGCCATACCCTGGAGGAGATCGTGGAGATAAAGCGCGGCGTCATCTTGATTCGAAGTCGATCAGCAAAGGTGAAATTCAAAAAAATGCGAAGCGTAGCAGTCCTGGCTTCTGCGATGTGCTTTATGGAATGCTCTTGAAAGAGCCGAGCGATAGGTACCAGTCTATGGACGAGGTAATCGATTCACTCAGCAACTGGCTTCCGCAGAACCCACAGCAGACAATTATGAATTGGATGAGTTCATCCCCCGAGTCCTATTCTCATGATGAATGGGTGCTCTCAGGAGCGGATCTTCTTAAAAACAGCAACGATGATGTTTTGTTAAAGCAGCCTGGACGTGGT
>CAJQGO010000256.1 GCA_905477565.1 uncultured Planctomycetota bacterium | reverse complement strand
TTTTCACTACCAGGCCCACACCCGAATTCCCAGAGTCCCGTCTCGGTGTCCACTGACGCATACTGCCAGTGCCGATCACCACACAGCACGATGACACCATCAACAGCTGAAAATTTACGCCGCAACTGCTCGCCCTCATGGGCAAAAATCGTGTTGGCGTGATTGTCTTTCTTTCCGCTTCGATCAGGACCCACTATTGGTGTCGGACTAAAGACCAGCTTGAACTTCGCAGTCGACGCATCGAGTGTCTGAAACAGCCAGGCCTTTTGTTTGGTTCCAAGAATTGTTTTCTCGGGACCGTCAACCATGGTATTTGGACTTCGAAAATCACGGCCCTCAAGAAACCAGACCTGCAAATCCTTCCCCCACTGGACACTTTGATAGCGAGGTGTCCGCGACGGAAACTGTTCTTCGTTAAACAGACGAACGCCTTCCTCAAACGTAACGCTGCCATACCGCTGGCCGGGCCAGCAATCATTTTTGAGCGTGTCGTGGTCATCCTTCAAGAAATACGTCGTGTGGTTCTTATAGAACGATCGGTTGTCCGGCAATGCAAAAATCCGCCCCCACTTGAATCGCATAAGTTCTTTTGTAAGTGCCCACGGATCAGGCTTGTCGTAGTATTCAATATCTCCCGCGTGGACAAGAAACGAGGGATTGATTTTCTTCATTGCTGGGTAAATCTTGTGCCCCTGCAAGCCGTTATCAGTACGGATGAAATCATGACAGGTGGTCATGCAGAACGTAAGATCTTGTTTCACACCTCTTGCCGGTGCTGTTTCAAACCCACCGCGAAGAATTGCAGTTGTCGCCTGACTATCTGATTTTCGTACCTCAAGTACTGTTACGTAGCGAGTACCCGGAGAAAGACCTTCAAGGTGCCACTGCGCTGTAAAGTCTTTGTCCGCAGTTGTTTTCTTCCACCGAGTCATTTCTTTTTTTGCTTTGAACCGCTTTTCAGGGAAATAAATGAGACGAACTTCACCGGGGGCCCCAGGACACGCCCCTACCATGTCCCCCAAAGAAGCCCCTGAAGGCAACTGAGCCGCAAGATATTCTGTTGGATCATTCGTCTCTTCCAGCGCCTTGACCTGCTTCACTGAGAGAGACCGAAACTTCTGACCGGTAGAATTCATCTCTGGAAATCGTGTTGTTCGCGTCCAGATACTGATTGAATTCTGATCGGCCCAGCAATTTCTCATTCCGTCTGCAAGAAAAGGACCAGTCTGCTTCACGGGAGACTGATTGTTTGGTGCAACCGCTGCAAACCGAAAGTTTCGATACGAAACCTTGCCACCATGGTCAGTCAACATGATGCAACTTTTCGTGGAAGACTGCCCAAAGCCATCGAAACCTGCAAATTTACTCAGCGCGATTGTCCGTTCCCAGTCCGGCCCCTCAGCGAGTATTGAGGACACCAAGGAACCATTGAGATAATGCTCGACTATTGATCCATTGGCCACAATTTTTGCTGCGTTCCACTCTCCCGGCGGATTCACAACTTTACCCGGGTCAGCAGATGCGAGATCATAAATCGCACCTGTTGCGTGGAGTGCGTCTGTGCCAGGCTTCTCGTCATAGATTTGATATTCAAGGCCCCAGTACCCTGAACCCTTGTACGCCGTATTCCAATACGGCGCCCCATGCTTCCGAACCCGATACTTCACGCCACTGTTTACTTTATCTGCAATCTTCCATTCAAAAGAAAGTTCAAAGTCAGACGGAACCGGTTTCGTCACAATACTTCCACTGCCACCACCAGGGCGAACAAGTGAGATTTCCCCATTACGAAATTCCCAACCGGTTGTTTCACCTGACTGCTTTAATGATTTCCAGAACGAGGGATCTTCCCAGGTTGCTGGATCATCAAGACGGGATTCCTCTGCCGAAAAAACATTTGCGTTGAACAACAAGCAGACGATTGAAACAAATGCAGTGCATCGAGAGATCACAGTAAAAATGGAATTCATGACTACCCTTACGAAACCTACGCTAACCCCAGTTGCTGACTATACGATGTCCAGAATACCCAACGCTTATACACCACTGAGCACTTTGTTTTTCCGGACTCATCTCCAGCCGAATGGTCTAAAGTTTCGAAAGTTTTCTGACTGTTCTCAAGGACCCGTGCTTCGTGGCCTTATTGGGCAGCTGGAAACACGCCTCCAGTACCAATCTCCCAGCCCCATCCCTTCGGTGTAGCTCCACCTCCCTTGTAATTTGCACTTGGTTTCAAAGGTGGTAGAGAGGCAACAAACTGGTCGTAGTGCTCAACCATATTTTTCACAACATCTGGATATTCTTTGGCACCATTCCGTGTTTCTTTCGGATCATGTATCAGGTCAAAGAGGGTCCACTCGTCTTCTACCTTGATCAATCTCCAATTCTTCCAACGCACCGCATAGATATTTCGGCGAGGCGCGTCAGTTGGATCAGCATTATGCCAAAACAGATACTCATGCGCGTCTCCTTGGAGATCACCGGCAAGAAAGGGTAGCAGGTTTTTCCCATCACACCGATCTGGCAAGGGAAGCCCAGCAGCCGCAGCAACAGTTGCGTAGAAATCTATTGTTCCCATGAGTCCGGAATAGGTCTTACCGGCTGGAACTCTTTGAGGCCATGTAATAATGGTCGGGGTATGCACCCAGCCCTCTTGCTGTGTGTGCTTTCCTTTTCCTCCTCGATACGGTTTGGACGTTCCACCCTCTTCAATATTTGCACCATTGTCACCGGTAATCAAAATGAGTGTCTCTTGCTCAATACCGTGCTTTCGTAAAGCCGCAAGAAGTTTGCCAACAGCGTCATCAACAGCAACAACAGCACCTTCATAAGCGGTGCCGTCGCCGCCCGAAATACGGTCTCTGTACCGTTGTGGTGTCTCTTTAACCTTTGAATGAACTGCAAGCGGCGAGAAGTACAAAAAGAATGGATGCCCTGCGTTCCGATCAACGAACTCAACCATGGAATCACCGTTAAGATCTGTGAGATAGGCTTTGTGTCCATCCTCTGTTTCTCGTATGTACTGCGTGCCCGGCGGGTCTTTGGCTACTTCCATGAAACCACGCTGATGGGGCCCCTGCCCAACGCAGCCAATATCCCACTTGCCAATCTGCCCAGTCACGTAGCCTGCATCTCTCATGAATTCAGCCAAAGTTGGATGATCACCCGGTATGGGTAACCCCCGTGCCATCCCAGATTTTCCGAACCGTTGAGCGTACATACCCGTCATCAAAGCGCACCGACTTGGCGAACATGGCGGGTTCGTGATGTATGACATGGTGCACCGAACACCATTGGTCGCAAGACTATCGATATGAGGGGTCGGTATTCTCTTATTCCCAAAACACGCAAGGTCACCGTACCCAAGATCATCAATAAATAAGATGACAACTTTCGGTTTCCGTTGGACTTCTTGAGCGCGCACGTCCTCCCACTGAGCAACACTGCAGCACACCACAAAAATCAAGGCAAGAAATTGACGGCTCATCGCTAGCCTCCCGACATCGCTGAAACAATACATAAGGCTTGTGTGTCCTC
>CAJQGO010000255.1 GCA_905477565.1 uncultured Planctomycetota bacterium | reverse complement strand
TTCGAGAACGGGAAGAAAACTTTTCCCCTCATCTGTTGGAGGTGGAGTCACACCTGTAATAGCACACAATGTTGCTAACGTATCACCAAGATATGTATTGCCGGGCATCCGACTACCGGGGCGAACACCCGGACCTTTTACAATGAGTGGCACCCGCCAGGTGTGCTCATAGAGATTTTGTTTTCCTTGTAGGCCATGACGACCAATCGCAATGCCATGGTCAGATGTATAGAAAATCCATGTATTTTCGAGTTCACCCATGGCAGTAAGTTTCTGGAGAACCCGTTCTACCTGCGCGTCAATGTTTTCACTACACGCATATTCACGTCCAATTTCATTGCGAATAGTCCGTGGGTCACGATTTCCCCAGACACCGCTGACCGATACCTCATCACGAACATCCATATGCGTGTTATCGAATGGATGATGTGGCAACCAGTTTGAAGGCACGGGTGGCTGGTTGTCATGTGCCGCCGGAAGTTCTTTTTTATTCGTGTGATTTGTCGCCCCATAATGAGCCAGATATTCAGGTGTCCCATCACGTGTATCGTGAGGATGCGACAATCCAAAATAGATAAGAAAAGGATCTTCATCACCAGACTTTTCCCGGTCTGTCAAAAAATCAATGACCTGATCACCATGCCATTGACTCCCTTTTTCTGCTGTACCGCCCCGCTTGGTCGCATCATTTCGGACTGTAAATTGCTGATTCGCTTTTTCATAACTATTGCCACGCTTGCATGTCCGCATGGTGTCGTAACCAGCTCGATTGAACACGGCAGCAAGTGTGTTTGACTCAAGTTCTGGCGGACAATGTGGTGCAACACGTGCCTGTCGTGGTTCCCCCTGTTCACGGCGTGCCTTCTTTGGCCCGATCGGCAGATGCCACACTGTTCGTCCACACATCACCATATGACGACTCGGTGAACAGACCGCGCCAGAAAATGAACCCATGTGGTACGCCGCATCAAATACCATTCCCTCCCGAGCCAGGTTCTCAATGCATGGAGCGTTGAGCGTTGAAGATGGATTATAGAATTTGAAATCAAACGGTGATTGATCATCAACAATAATAAAAAGAATGTTGGGGCGTTTGTCTGCGTTATGTTCTTCTGAAAATGCACGGGCTGACAAAAGTGTTGCAACAAGAGCCAATCCGAATCGCCATACTGTCAATGTCATCGTGGAATCCTTTTTAAATACATATAGCAATATTTATGGGACGAGAAAATCAATCACAGCCTCTGGCATAGTCGCATGATGCACATGAGGTGCATCTGGATAGACTAATTCACAGGGTACCTGTGCCGCATCAAGTCGTTCTTTTAATTTGACCCCGAAGTTAGCTGTATGAGTCGGGTCTTTTGCATCGTGCCCAAGTGCTGGCTTGTTGTTGTAAATCATGTACACAGGAGGGTCATCCGCCGTCACAAGTGCATACGGAGAGTATTCCTGAATCCATGGTAAAAGCGACTCTCGCGATTCAAAAAATCTCGTAAAACGACCAGTCCGTCGGTCACTCTCTGATACAAGAATGGGAATACCGAATGCATGGCCTCCGTAGTGGCTATTTGGAGTCCACTCCTTCATCTGCTTTGGGTCCAGTGATGTTTGTGCACCACTGACAGCAACAGCAGTCAACCGAGTTGATTCACGAGCAATGGGATCATCACTTGTGGGGTCTGCCATCTCATCGTGAAACGCAAGCCATAGGCTTGTACACGCTCCAGCCGATCCACCAGCTGCGACAATCCGATTCGGATCAAGATGCCATGCTGATGCTTTTCTGCGAACAAACTGGAGTGCCCGTGCAGCGTCAGTAAGAGGTGCTTTGACAGGAGGCTCCATTCCTTCAGCTTCGTCTACAAAACGGTACTCAATTGATGCGACTGATATCCCGGCTTCAAGTGCCGGTTTTAGATTCTGCGATAAACCACTCAAGCGGTTTCCACCAGTCCATCCTCCACCATGAATGTAAAAGAGAAGCGGTGCAGGATTCTCTGCAGTGGCTGAGGGTGCTTTCCAAAAATGAAGCTTTTGTTTTGGGTGCTTACCGTAACTCACGTCTTCATGTGTTGGCCGTGGTCCAAACTGCTTCCAGTAGGCTGTTTTAAATGGGTTCTCTGGGGGCCCGTCAACGTCTTCATTGACGAGGTCTGGCTGGACACTTTCCCACCATTTCTCATAGGTAGTCGCTAGGCGGTGAACAACATCTTGATGCTCTGAAGCAATATCATGCTCTTCACTTGGGTCAGAATCGATGTCATAGAGCTCCCATGCGTCTGGTTTGTTTTTTGTATTGACCAAGCTCCATCTACCTTCTCGGATGCGACAATTGTTGTAGGCATTTTCAGCAGCTTTACCACGTTTCCATCGACCCTGATGGGTAACCAAGGGGCGGTCTGGCCAGTCAGCTTTTTGGTTGATCAGCAATGGCACCAAGCTGCGACCTTCAATTTTCTTCTCGACTGCTTCTGGTACGTCTACTCCTGCGAGCTCACAGAGTGTCGGCAACACATCGATGTGTGCTGTGACGTGTGAGACATCAATGCCTTCTGGCAGAACACTTTTCCATTTCCAGAATGACGGGACGCGTGTTCCACCCCGATACGGCGAGTTCTTTGCCCCACGCATTTCCGCATTGAAAAAGCTACTTCCCGCTGCTGAACCATTATCTGTTGAGAAAACAATCAATGTATTTTCTGCAATCCCAAGTGATTCAATCATGCGAAGCAGTCGCCCCATATTCGTATCGATGTTTTCCACCATCGCATAGAACGGTGCGACGCGATCAATTTGTTTTACGTTTTCTATTCCAGCTTCCTTAAGCGCTGTCCGATACTGTTCATCACCAGATGCTGGAGGGATCAGCGGACCATGTGGTGCATTGGTCGATAGATAGCAGAAAAAAGGAGTGTTTTTTTCCTTGCATGCTGTCATCCACGTTTCGGCTGCACGAAAGAAGATATCGGTGCAGTACCCACGGGTCTGGACAAATCTGCCATCGCTTCGAATCATAGGCGCGAAATATGTATTACCCGGGGCATCACCACAACTCCCTGAAAAACTCTGTCCAATCCCACCACCACCGTGGATGAAGACTCGGTCAAATCCTCGGCTGTCCGGCTGGTAAGCATCTTCATCACCAAGATGCCACTTACCAAAAATGCCCGTTGTGTATCCGGCTGTTTTCAAGAGTTCCGGAAGTGTTGTTTGTGAAAGCGCCATCCGCTCTCGTTCGTGGATGGTATGTGTGACACCGGAATGAAATTCATGGCGACCGGTCATGAGTGCTGCTCGAGTTGGAGCACACGTCGGACTGACATGATATTCCGTTAAACACACACTCTGTTTTCGCATCCGGTCAAGAAACGGCGTCTTCAACACCGGATTGCCATGGCTGGCAATGTCACCGTACCCCTGATCGTCTGTCATGACATAAATGATATTTGGGCGACGTCCAGAGAGTGTTGATGTGTGTGAAACCAATCGAGCGGGTATTGTCTTTTGTTTCCCTGCAGATTTTGATGGGTTAGCCTTTGAATCATTTTCTTTTGATAGCTGTCCTGATGGCCTCGTGCCGGTTCCTGTTCGCTTCAGAAGGCTGTCACCAAGGTCGTCTCTGGATTTTTCAGCAATGGCTCGCAGTTGTTCGACAACCTTGGGATACTGCTTGGCAACATCTTTTGTCTCATTTGGATCAGTTGAAAGATCAAAGAGTTCCTCACCAATTTTATGCTGGGTGTATCTTCCAGGTTTGCCGTCCTGACCTAGTTCCTGCCCTTGCATTGTTCTGTAGCTATGCGGAAAGAAGAGTTTCCAGTCTCCCTTTCGGACTGCTTGAAGCTCATTTTTTTTATAATAAAAATGATAGGTGTCAGGCGCATCAGCAGCTCGTGTTCCACCACAAAAAAGATCGAGGTGATCATGCCCGTCAATCTTTTTCCCACGCAGGATGCAATGACCCTCAGCATCTGTTTTCAATGGTTGGCCGGTGAGATGGGCAATTGATGGCAACAGATCTATTGTCATCAGTGATTCATCACTGACTGTCCCTGCCGGGATAACCCCAGGGAGCCGAGCAACGCACGGTACACGTACCCCACCCTCAAATGTTGTCCCCTTCCCTTCGCGGAAGGACCCGGCAGAACCAGCGTGGTTGCCATAGGAAAGCCAGGGTCCGTTGTCACTCGTGAAAAGCACAAGGGTGTCATCAAGATGTCCGGTTTCTTCAAGAGACCTAAGAACCGATCCAACAGATGCATCAATCTCTGCAACGACGTCACCATACAGACCACCGGCCGCTTTTCCTTGAAAGCCTTTACTTGCAAAAAGTGGTACATGCGGCATTGAATGCGCCAGATAGAGAAAGAAGGGGCGGCCATCTTTTTGCGTGCCGGCACGTTTGAGAAAATCGACAGCGCGTTGAGCATATCGCTTAGTTAGCGTTGTCTGATCTTCGGGACTGACTTCCTTATCAATAACTTTCTCATTTTCAAAAAGTGGGAGAGGTGGATACGTACCTGGCTTTGCACTTGGATGGTACGGCCACATATCGTTGGAATATGGCAGTCCAAAATATTCATCAAAGCCATGCCGTGTTGGAAGAAACTGACGATGATGGCCAAGGTGCCACTTGCCGACCATGCTTGTGCGATACCCTCGAGAACGCAGCAACTCAGCCAGCGTCGTTTCTTCACCCGAAAGACCATGTGTCACTCTCGGACTCAACGCGCCATGAATCCCGATACGATTGGGATAGCATCCGGTGAGTAGCGCTGCTCGGGATGCCGAACAGACGGGTTGGGCAACATGAAAATCTGTGAGTTTGATGCCTTCCCGCGCTAATCTGTCGATATTTGGCGTCGGGGCGTACGTTCCTCCATAACAAGCCGGGTCGGCATAGCCCATGTCATCGGTAAAGACGATCACAACATTTGGTGGGGACTGACGAGGTGAGTCCTTCTGCACATCCCGCTTCTTACCAGTTTGACTCACTGCCTGTTTTTTTGCAGCAGGTTTTTTTGCTACTGGCTTTTTCTTTTTCGGCTTTCCCTGAGGTTTATTCTTGCCATCCAGATCTGCAAGCCGTTGGTTTTGCGTTGCAAGGTCATTCCAATCTTTTTCAAGCTGTTTGACCTGCTCAGGATGGGATAGTGCCAAGTTGTTTTGCTCTGTTCGATCTGACGACAAATCATAGAGTTCCCACGGCTCATCTCGTGCAGCAACAAGTTTCCAGTTGTTCTGTCGAACTGCCCGATGGCCGTCGTGACACCACCACAATGTTTCGTGCGGCGGTGGTGCGACAGGGTTCGTAAGGCATTCCACAAAACTTCGACCTTGCAGCGGTGGCTCAGACTCATCTGCGCGCTCCTCTGACTCGTTCACACCCGCCAACTCAAGCACCGTTGGCACGATGTCAATAACATGGACTGGCTGTTCCCGCAAGGCGCTCTTTGACGGAATTCCTGCTGGCCAATGTACGATCCAGCTGGTCGAAATGCCTCCTTCATGAACCCAGGTTTTATGGCGTCGAAAAGGTGTATTCGCACAACTTGACCACCCTGGCCCAAGACAGAGATACGTCCCTGCAGAACCAGCTGGAAGGTGTGGGTCATGACCTTTCCCACGAACCATTATTTCAGCTGACCCGCCATTATCACTGAGGCAGAGAATCAGTGTGTTCTCCAGTGCATCCATTGCTTTGAGTTGGTGCATGACATCACCAACAGCCTGGTCCATCGCATCAATCATGGCAGCATGTATTGCCATCTTGGTCGCTTGAAATATCTGCTGCTCTGGTGTGAGATTCTGCCACGGAAGTGGGCGATTAACTTCGCCGGGGCCAAGTTTTTTAAGTGCTTCTGGAAAATCATACGGAGGACCGAGGTCTTCTTCCATTGCCGCAAGGGGCGCATGAATGATGCCACTTTGCACAAGCCGCTTATATCGAGCCTGCTGCATGACATTCCACCCTGCCTGATACCGGGCCGTATATTTTTCAATAATGTCTTGCGGTGCATGTAAAGGAAAGTGCGGTGACGTGAACGCAACATAACTAAAGAATGGTTTATCTCCGTGGTGTTCTGCATGTTCACGCAGACACGCCGCTGCATGCTCACCAACTGCTGTGGTCACATAGAATTGATCTGTTTCTTCGACAGGCTTGCCATCAACAGTGATACCGGTGGGATCAAAGAAATCATTTTGACCACCCTCAATTCGTAGAGAGTGTGCAAAGCCTTGTTCAAGGGGGTCACCATCAACATGCCACTTGCCACTGTGATAGGAACGGTACCCAGCCGCTTCGAGGCGCTCCGGTAGCAAGTGGGCCCACTCTGGTCGACCACCACGATTTCCTCCAGTCACCCCAGGCATTTTGTCTCGCCGAATTGACTGGGCGTAATAGCCGGTGAGTAATGCACCGCGGGTCGGCCAACATCGGGCGGTGTTGTAGCCTTGCGTGAACCGCAGCCCGCCATGAGCAAGTCGATCAAAGTTCGGCGTTTCTATTTCACTTCCGTAACACCCAAGGTCGGAAAACCCCATATCATCAGCCAGTATGACGACCACATTTGGCGGGGCCGCCCATATTCGTTGTGTCATGCCTGCCACGATCAAACATGTCACTCCTATCCAGATAATTGATTGACGAAGCCGCTTCATGGTTTCTCCATAATGTAAAAACAGGGTATGAATCCAGAAAAGAACTCACGCCGCCTTGTTGTGAATAACAGATCAATCCTGTTGGATGTCTTCAACAAATTTCTTCAGTGATGTTGTCAGTTTTTCCCCATTGAGTGCCCGCAACGCAACAACTTGCGGCCTCATCTGAACAGCCCAAGATGGGTCAGCCGCTATCTTTGCATCCACTTGTGCCCGGAGTGCATCGTGTTCAATGCCGTCTAATTCCCCAGCCGCAGCGACAACACTCCGAAGATATTCAGCTGCTTGAATCGATGGATTGGCCTTACTTGGTGCATCAAACCTGCCAAGCGCCCACGCAGTCCCTTCAGTCAGGTGCTTCTGAAACGCATCATCGCTCCAGGTCTCATCGTTATGCCCGAGGTTTGTATAAAAGACACGACCTCGGCCATAGTCACGAACCCATGAGACCGGTACATGCCAAGGATTTTTTGGCGTACTGGCGGCCATATCTATTGAAAGCAACACGCGAACATTCTCGGGTTTATATCGTGGACCATATTGATAGATTTCATCCTTCCACCGGAATCGTTCTGGAAACATTTTCACAACTGGATGCGTAGGGTCATGATTCACAAATCCATGCTCCCCTTTGGCCGTCCACGGATGTCCAGCAAAATGACCTCCTATCATCTCAACATACGCATCTGAACTTTTTAGTGTGTCGCTCGCTGCATGAATACCAATAAAGGCATGGCCGTCTTGAATCCATTTGAGGAAGGCTCCAAGGTCTGGAATTGGTAACTCACCAGTTGTACTGACAAAGACAACCCCGTCGAACTGGGCAAGTGATTCAGGTGAAAAAGCAACCGCGAACTTCTGTTGCAAAACTTGTTGCCATGGCTGGTCAGCTTTTTGAAAAACTTTTTGTTGTTCTTTGAACTGCGACTCAATCTGCGCCCATTTTTCGTCTGTGACATTTTTCCCTCGTCGAGGTCGCCTTGGTTGCGGTGGTCGATTCGGAGGCATTCGGAGGAAATCAACATGGAAAAGACCCTTCTCACGGCCGAGTTTTTCCAGGACCGGTTCAGCTGTTTCAATTGAGCCGTGACGAAAACCCTTTGTAACTGTCACAACGAGAAGTCGTGCTGGTCCTCCCTGTTCAGCCGCCCGTACATCGCGCACACCAAAGAAGAACAAGCAGGCAAGGAAAGACCATCTCAGACATCGAGTATTCATATTTATTACCTTAGCTATTGGAGACTCAGAGACTTATTGGGATTGAATACACCACAGTGAATCATGTGTTCGCAGGAATATCTCACCATCAACACAGACAGGCGTAGCCACTGTCATTTCTTCAAGCATGCCTTCGCCAAGAATTGTGAGTGCGTCGCCCTTTTCGCCCGGCCATGCAATACACCATGAATGGCCATCTTCACGAGTCAGCAGGACATGATTATCAACAATAATTGGTGACGAACTAAATTTGTTTCGATTCTTTGGGAGGCTATCCTCCCAAATGGTTTCACCTGTTTTTAAATCCAGGCACGACATCAGCCCTTTATCTCCACAGATCATCAGTCGACCATCGTGAATAGCCGGTGTTGGCACATCTGTACCCAACGGCTCACGCTTCCAGGCAATATGGCTTGCCGTCACATCTCCTGATCCACCTCGCCGTATTGCAGTCACGGTCTTCCCGCGTGCGTACGGTGCAATCACATATTCACCAGAGACAACTGGTGACGCTATGGAACGAAAGAATGTATTACCCTCAGGATTAAGGCCACCGACTCGCCAGATTTCTTGTCCATCAGCAGCGTCATGAGCCGTGACATGATCTGCACCGAGCACGATGAGCATCTCAGCTGGCTCATTCCAGTCGGCGTTCCCAGCAACAACAACGGGTGTTGAATAGCTTTGTGCTGCCTCCTCTGGAGCATCCAGTATGCGATCATGTTTCCAGAGAACGTCACCTGTTTGCCGATCAAATGCAACGAGATAACTTGGGCCTGTCTGCATGACAGCAACAACAACTGCCTGCTTTGTCAGCACTGGGGATGTCCCGAGATCCCACCACAACGTATCCTCACCAAACTGTTCCTGGAGATTTGTTCTCCACACGATGGCACCATCAGTGAGTGACAGGCACGCCAGTTCCCCGCTCTTAAAGTACACCCAGACATGGTTACCATCTGTGACTGGTGAGGAATTACACCCTGTCGCTTTTTTATGTTTACCCGGTCGAATGTCACCAAGTTGCTGTCGCCAACATTCTTTTCCAGATCGATCGACACACAAAATTCCGTCATGGCCTTCGATGTCACAGGTCAGCACGATTGTGTCTCCCCATACAGCGGGCGTGCTCGCACCAAGGCCAGGAAGCGGGACTCGCCACCTGATATTGTTTTCCTGACTCCAGGATGTTGCGTATCCACTACCCGATGAAACACCATCGAGTGTGGGTCCTCGCCAATTTGGCCAGACAGAACGATCGGATGATTTTCGCCGTTCTTTCACCGGCAGTACCCGAAGTTTTTTGGTTGCTGTTACTACCGGCTCAAGAACTACTGATGCCGATTGTGGCTGCCACCAATTATTCAGATCGTGCTGCAGTTGCTTGACGACCTTGGGGTTGGCAGTTGCAACATTTTTTTCTTCATCAGGATCATCGGTGATATCAAACAGTTCAACGATACCTTGTTCAAAGCAATCCTTTGAAACCTGATCAATGACTCTGGATTCCCCAGGTGGTAATACATGGGTGCCAGACACACCGTGGGTGACTGGTTCGATAAGTTTCCAGACGTCTCCATTTGGAATATCTTTGACTGTCCATCTCCACAGAAGATTTCTTCCCGGCTTTTCAATGTCGGCGAGTGTATGGACGTAGCAGGCACCAAAGAGCTGTTTTCTGGAACGAACAGCTTCTTTATCGAGAAGATTGATTCCTGGCAGACCCTGTGGCGCTGCAACCTGACAACATGCCAATACAGTCGGAACAAGATCGAGGGAGCTGGCAAGTGAGTCGCTTGTGCCCGGCTGTATCGTGCCAGGCTGTCGAAGCATGATCGGTGTTCTCAGTCCACCGTCGTAGGGTGCTCGCTTTGATTTCCCTGCATACTTTCCATTCTCAGGATTCGTAATCCAACCGTTGTCACACACGTAAAGGACAAGCGTATTTTCTGACAAACCTTTGGCGTCCAAGTGATCGACAAGATTGCCTACAGTCGTATCAAACCGCTCAACATTACCCCAGTACTTCGCAATATGAATGCTGTTGGTTTTCGATTCATAGTGTTGGACTAAAGACTTCTCTGGATCATGTGGCGAATGTGGCAGCATTGGCGCATACCAGACAAAGAACGGTTGCTCGGCGTCACTGCAACGATCAATGAAATCGAAGACTGGTTGCATGGTTTTTCTTCCGATCGCCAGGCCTTCATCACCGTGACGCGACCCTTTGGTCATTCCTTCATCGAAACCACCTTGTGAAAAATGCCCCTGCCACCATTTGCCCGTCTGGAGACTTCGATAGCCGTGCTCACCCAGAAGTTTTGGAAGTGTCGGCCACTTGGAAAACCTTTTGGTCATCTTTTCTCGTCCTGCTTTGAAAAGTTTTTGACCTTCAGGTGAACGACGAGAAATGCCTTGGGTTTCCGGAGGATCGTTTCCCACGATCAGATGCTCATGCGGATAACGACCTGTGATCAATGATGCGAGACTTGGACAACAGAGACTTGTAGGGACATATCCTCGTGGATAGACAAGGCTTTCAGACGCGAGCCGATCGAGAGCTGGTGTCTCAAGATGTTCATGGCCCATAAAGCCATAATCCCGCCAATGCTGATCATCGGAGAGAATCAGCACCACATTTGGTGGTGCTGATTCTGCTTGAGCTGCCAAAGCGACACACAGAAGGAAAAATCCAAGAAACACACTGGATAGTGAGTGACGTTTCCAATGATATTTTGATTTTCTTCGCACGTAATCCATCATGTCTGAAAACACCCCATAAGAAAAACGAGTACGAATAAATTTCTGTAAGCACCCATTCGCAACATCCTTTATAACGAAAAGAAATGTCATTGCATCCAGTGTCACACAGAAGCACCTTATGGCTGCATGAATGTTCGCAATTCCGTTCTATTACATCTCTGAAAAGAAAGCCGATCATGTTGCCCACAACGAAAAATCTTGTTTTGCTCCTGCTTGGAATGAGTTGTTCCATTTCGTTGTGCCATGGAGATGACAACGTTGTTCCACAGCATCTTGATCCGACGCCGTTTGGTGATGAATTCCCATCACTCGATGGATGGGCAACTGGCCAGTGGTGGACAAAACCTTCCGCACAAGGTGATGAGGTAACACAGCCAGCTACTGGGAAAAAAAAGAAACGTCGACGTCCGCCTGTTCCATTTCAGATTAACGCACCTCGTGATGAAGTCATTGCATTTGCGATCTACACAGTAACAGTCCCCCCCAGCAAACCAACTGACTCAATACTCAAACTTTCAGCCCAACTCTTTCCACTCAAACCAGGTGAATCAAATCAGGTTCGACTTGAAGTTGATCGCGGAGCCGGCTGGACAGAAATCGGCGCGGCAACAGTCAATTATCCTGGCTGGGATGCTTCGTTCCGCATTCCCAAGTGGGATGCAACCACGTCTGTACCCTATCGTGTTCGGCATGGAGAGCGAGCTGAGTTCGCTGGAGTTATTAGGCCGGACCCTGCTGAGAAAAATGAAATCAGTGTGGCTGTCATGTCCTGTAATTCATCACGAACTCCCGGACAGCGAGAAGCACTGATCAATGGCCTCAAGGAGGCAGATCCTGATCTTTTATTCTTTGCAGGTGATCAAACGTATCGCCACACAGAACACACGATCGGCTGGCTTGAGTTTGGCCTCCAGTTTCGCGACATCATTCGGGATCGTCCCGCAGTGACAATTCCTGATGACCATGATGTCGGCCAAGGCAACCTCTGGGGCGCCGGGGGTGGCAAGGCACGTACTTCCGCTGGAGATACCGGTGGCTACTTCTATCCCACGTCCTACGTCAACATGGTACAGCGGCAGCAGACGTCGCATCTTCCCGATCCTGTCGATCCCGCACCAGTAAAAGGTGATATCGGTGTGTACTTCACGCGACTTATTGTTGGTGGCGTCGACTTTGCAATTCTAGAAGATCGCAAATTTAAAACCGGCCCCAATGGCACCATTCCAAAAATGGGTCCTCGGCCTGATCATATTAATGACCCGTCGTATGATCGGAGTGCTATTGATCTTCCAGAGCTGAAATTACTGGGTGATCGTCAACTGGCTTTCTTGAAGACATGGGCTCATGACTGGAAGGGTGTTCGATCCAAAGCAGCTCTTTCTCAGACGGCCTTTTGTGGTGCTGTCCATCTTCACGGGAATCCGGATAATCGACTTCTTGCTGATCTTGATTGCAACGGATGGCCACAGAAAGGTCGCAACAAGGCCCTGCGTCTTTTGAAAGAGGCCGGAGCTGTTCACCTGTGTGGCGATCAACATCTTGCTGTTGTTGTCCAGCATGGCATCGATGAATTCCGTGATGGTCCATGGTCTTTTACATCACCGGCTCTTGTGAACACAATCTATGGACGCTGGTGGCATCCTGAAGACGAACAAGCCGGCCCCAATCCAATCCCAGAGAGTCCACTGCCCTGGACCGGAGACTATGAAGATGGCCTTGGGAATAAAATTACTATGGCCGCTTATGCAAATCCTGAAGACCGAAACGACGAAAAGAAACGTGCTGATGGCTATGGGATCACCCGTTTTGAATT
>CAJQGO010000254.1 GCA_905477565.1 uncultured Planctomycetota bacterium | reverse complement strand
ATGGCTGCTGCTAGGGTTCGTGTTATTATCGCAGACGATCATGAAGTCGTACGATTCGGGCTTGTGAGTCTCCTTGACGACACTGATATTGAGATAGTTGCTGAAGCTTCAACTGGTGAGGAAGCTGTCAGTCTTGCACGCAAGCATAAGCCTGATGTTGTTTTGCTCGACATTAGGATGGCTCCTGGAAATGACGGTCTCGCAGCGCTTGAAAAAATTCGTAGTGACGTCCCGAGTGTACGATGTATTATGCTCACGACGTTCGATAATCCAACGTACATTGCTCGAGCCGTTGCATCGGGAGCTCACGACTACATTCTCAAGGGTTCCAGCCGAGAAGAGCTGCTGGAGTCAATTACGGGAGCTGCTTCAGGTCAACTCCCAATGCGTGCTGGAGAGTTGCGTAGAGTGGCGACTACCATGGCCAATCGTGTCGTGACACCTGATCCCGACGTTCCACTGACTCAGAGAGAGATGCAGGTTTTGAGGCACGTAGCGCTAGGGCTTTCCAACAAGGAAATTGCCAAATCTCTGACAATTAGCGTGGAAACTGTGAAAGAGCATGTTCAAAACATTCTCCGAAAGCTCGCCGTAAATGACCGGACTCAGGCTGCTGTGTGGGCAGTGAGGCGTGGGCTTGCTTAATGAAAAAACAGCTAGTGAGCACGTGGGTGTGCATTTTCAAATGCTTCAAGTAAACGGCTTGTCGTAACGTGAGTATAGATTTGCGTCGTAACGAGACTTTTGTGTCCAAGAAGTTCTTGAACACTTCTGATATCTGCACCGGCATCAAGTAAGTGTGTGGCAAAGCTGTGACGGAGTGTATGAGGGCTTGCTCGGCCAGTCAGTCCAGTCGTTGCGAGATGTTTTTCTAACAAACGGCCAATACTTCTCACCGAAAGCCGGCCGCCAAATTTGTTAAGAAAGAGTGGGTTTGTACTACCAGCTGATTGTCGCTTTCCAAATCTCTTTCGGACCTGTTGCCATCGTTTGATTGCTTGGCGTGCGTGTGAACCGACTATTCCCAGCCGCTCTCGACGTCCTTTGCCACGCACTTTCACGGTGCCAGATTCAAGATCGAGATCGGTGTCATTCACTGCAGCTAATTCCGCTACGCGAACTCCGGAAGAATAGAGAAGCTCGAGGATGGCCCGATCGCGAAGTCCTGCATCAGTGGTAGCAGATGGCGCCACCAGCAAACGTGCTATCTCATCTCCGGTTAAGAACTTTGGGAGAGAACGGCCCCTCTTTGGACTTCGGAGAGGCTGGGCCGGGTTCGATGAGACCCACCCTTCTCTGTGGCCAAATCGATAGAAACTACGGATGCTCGCTAACTTGCGAGCTATTGTAGTTGGTGCGTAGCCCGTTGCGTGAAGGGCTGCCGCGTAACGGCGAAGCACAACTGTCGTGACGTCTGCAGGTCGGTTGCAGCCAGCTTCTTGAAGATAATCAATAAGTTGGAGCAAGTCCTCACGGTAACTTTTTACCGTATGGGTCGCACCACCTCTTTCAGCTGCAAGGAAACGAAGATATCGATTCAAAGCCTCTCTAAAAGCAGGGTTCGCAGCGTGATCGACCATAACCTTTTAAGCATAAAATGAGAGCGTTGAGAAACCGTTGTCTGAAGGCAATTGTTGAACGCTAAAGCTACGAGGTTCGCCGGTCAACTCGTGGAACGATGCCTTCTCTTCGTGAATGAGACTTGTTTTGCCGAACTTTCTGACCAAGAACGGACGCGTCGTACCAGGAAAAGCTAAGTTTTGGATCTGATGCGTAGCGGTTAAGTGTTCTCAGTGTTTCTGTTCTACTGTCGTCATCGTAGAGAAACACATATCGCTCACTGCCCTTTACGAGTGCAACGACGTTTATATCTCGAGAGGCCATGAGTGCTTTTCCTTCCGGCGAAAGCGAGAGCGTACTGACGTTCAGTGCAAGGGGCAGGTCCTAGTTCCTGCCTGTAAAGTTCTTCGGCTCTCATGCACGCTGCTCGCCAGAGTTCTGCGTGCTAGCCTGCGAAGTCTCCCTCACCCAAGCAGGCTGTACTCAAACGGTTGCTCAATTTGACACAATAAGCCTGCCTGGAGCGCCCAGACTTCACGAGGTGTATGAAACGTCTTTTTTGAGAAGAACCGTCTCTTCGTAAAAGTCACCGTAAGTCACCAAATCCGGACAAAGCAATTGGTTCACGGCAGGCGAAGGGTTCACCAGCGGCTGTGCCGATCATCGTCCCCCACCAGGCATCTCCGGCCGCTACCCGCTCGGGAACAGATAACCCCGACTCAGGGGAGGGGAATTGGCTTTTGTAGCAGAGGATAGCCTTTTGTTTCTTTTGGTGGGTCTTCGTTGTATCAATTACGAAAGACGGTTGTGGGGGAGTCTTTTGGTGGACACTCCAAAAGTGGAAGATGCGTTCCGGGTGATGGGGCTTGGATGGTAGGTCGCATTTTGAAAGTTTTGCCCAGAATCGTGCAGCTTCAGTAAGTTCACACGCAGCAACATGGTCAGGGTGGGCATCGACCCAATAATGAGTAAAAAGCCAGCGTGGCCGGGTTTGTCTCATGACGCCGGCAAGAGCTGTTCTTGCAGCAAGGTCAGGCTGAAGTTTCCGATTATGGAGTCCGAGGTTGTCTCTCCATGTAATACCCAATATGTCAGTCGCTGCTTGTGTTTCACTCATCCGGATTTCTGGTGTTCCGAGCGGAGTGGGCTCGCCATTGGTGAGATCCAGAATGCCAACACGCAAGCCATCTTCAAGCATTCTCAGAATGGTTCCTCCCAT
>CAJQGO010000253.1 GCA_905477565.1 uncultured Planctomycetota bacterium | reverse complement strand
AGGTTTATGGCAGGGACAGCATCGATTGATCGATGACCGTTAACGAGAGTTCTGGCAGACGTAATGGAATCTCTTTTCCCGGAAGTACCCCCAGCTCCACGACCATTGCTTCCTAGTGAGCCGGATGTGCCGGCAAGCCTAACAGCAAGAACACTCGATGGCCTCGAGTGGTTGTTGGCGAGAGAGTTGTCAGAACTTGGCGCTACAAATTTAAGAATTGGGCGTCGAACAATCGAATTCACTGGAACAACAGAGACGCTGTATAGAGCGGTGCTTGAGTCTCGTGTAGCTATTCGGATTCTCGAACCACTTGGTCGGTTCGCTGTGAGTTCACCAGAATCACTTTATAAATCGATATCAAGCGTAGATTGGGCAAAGCATCTTCGTCCGACTCAAACACTGAGAGTCGATGCACGAGTCCATGATTCATTCATAGATCATTCACTCTACGCCTCCCAGGTTGTTAAGGATGCGGTGGTAGATGCCGTGCGAGCGGCACACGGTCGCCGGCCTAATGTGCAGTTGCATGGGGCAAGCCTTCGGCTGTCACTTCATCTTTCCGGAGAAACAGCAACTCTGTTTCGTGATGCAGCGGGTCAGTCTTTACACCAGCGTGGTTGGAGGAAAGGGAAAGTTGAGGCTCCTCTGTCAGAGGTTCTGGCTGCCGGTATTCTTGGGATTTCAGGCTGGCAGCCGGGTGAACCATTGATGGACCCACTGTGTGGTTCAGGAACGTTCATTATTGAGGCGGCAACCCAAGCGGCTGGTCTTGCGCCGGGTCTGTTACGTGCAAGGAATCGGAAGCAGGGTTTTTTTCGTTTTCATGATTTCGATAGAGAACTTGCTAAAAAAATCCTTTTCGATCTTGAGAATAGGGCCAAGGCACCTTTGGGCACGTTCCATGCAAGTGATCTTGATCCTGCTGTAGTTCAGATTGCAGAACAATCAGCTCAATTGGCCGGCGTAGCAGATGCCATCAGATTTTCATGCAATCACTTTGAAGCGGTCAGTCCAGAAGGTGGGCCCGGTTTGGTGCTCACCAATCCGCCGTATGGTGAGCGACTCGCACAGCCAAGAGCAGGGGCAGTATTTCGAAGAATCGGTGACTGGTTAAAAAATGTGTGTCCAGGCTGGCGAGCTGGAGTGCTCGCACCAGTTGAGCTTGCGAAATCAATTGGGCTGAAACCATATCGCCGTGTAGTCCTTTCGAATGGTCCAATTGAGTGTCGGTTGATAGAGTTAATCGTTCACGGAGAGAAAACCCCAGGCACATCTGTTGAAAGTCGAACGCTGATAGAATCGGATGCAGAGAGTTCTACTTTAACGAAAAAATTGTCACGCAGCGTAAGTGACCAGATAGGTGATTTTCGGCGACGGCTTGCAAAGCGATCTCGTCATCTTGGGCGATGGGCAAGGAAGCAAGGGATTGAGGCATATCGTCTCTACGATCGGGACATTCCAGAAATCCCCCTAGTTATTGACAGGTATGGTGATTGGCTTCATGCGGCCGAATACGAGCGTCCTCATGAGCGAACAGCTATCGAGCATGACGTGTGGCTTGATCGAATCATTGAGGCCGCGGCTGATCAGCTTGGTCTGGCACCAGACTGTGTGTTCTTCAAGGTGCGTCGCCGACAGCGAACTGGAGGGCAGTATGAAAAAGTAGATGACCGCTCTGTTACTTTTCCAGTCAACGAACACGGTTTGAAGTTTGAAGTCAACCTTTCTGATTATCTTGATACGGGACTTTTTCTCGATCATCGCCAAACTCGTGCGATGGTTCGTGGTGATGCGGCAGGTCGTTCTTTCCTGAATTTGTTTGGCTATACAGGCAGTTTTTCTGTAGCTGCTGCTGCTGGTGGAGCAGAAGCAACCACAACTGTCGATCTCTCAAATACCTATCTCGAATGGGCGAGGAGGAATCTCATGGAAAATGGGTTTTTAGATCGGCGGCAACATACCCTTCTTCGAGATGACGCTCGTGAATTCCTCAAGCACCGTGGTCGTCGAGGTGAGCGTCCATTTGATCTTGTTGTAGTTGATCCACCAACATTTTCACGTTCAACGAGACAGCTGCAGGACTGGGATGTGCAGCGGGACTATGCCGATCTGCTCCAAGCGGTTGCCGACAATCTTAATACGGGTGGTATTGTCTATTTTTCAACAAATTACCGGCGGTTCAAATTTGATGAAAAGCTCCTCGCTAATACGTACGATATATATGAGATTAGCCGGAAGACAGTACCAGAGGATTTTCGGAATGCTCGGGTACATCGTTCATGGAAGTTTGTAAAAAAGGCCTGAAAGAGTTTCTTGGTGATGACATGAAGAAGGCGAAATCATGAGACGTATTTGGTTTTGTCTACAAAAGCCACTATCGTTTAGGCCGCTGTCGAGCATCATAGTTTGCCTGACGATTGGACTAAATTTTTTCGGCTGTCAAAAAATAGAATCCAATCGAGTGTGTCTCGTTTCAAGCCTGCCGCGTACGGGTGTGTCTAGGCAGGTCAGTGATGAGATTGTTCGAGGTATCCGGCTTGCAATTGATGAGGTGAAAGCAAAAGCCGGGCGGTTTACTTTGGAATATCGTGATCTTGATAACAGTGCAGCAGCGTCTGGCCGGTGGACAAGTGAAGGGGAGGCAGCGAATGCTCGTATGGCGGTTCAGGATCCCGACGTAATGGCGTACATTGGTACCTTGAACTCAGGAGCAGCCCGAGTCTCAATGCCTATTCTAAATTATGCTGATTTGTTGATGGTGTCTCCAGCGAATACGGCCGTTGGGTTGACCAAACCGGGCCTGGGTCTTCCTGGAGAGCCGAAGGTTTACCGGCCGTCTGGCAGATTAAATTACATCCGAGTTGTGCCTGCCGACGATCTTCAAGGTCCACTTGCCGCAGATTGGGCTTTCGAGCGTGGGGTGCGTCGTGTTTTCGTCATTGATGATGCTGGTGTTTATGGGCGAGGTGTAGCATCTTTATTTGCTGATCGGTGTCGTGAGCAAGGAATGACGGTTCTTAACCACGTGTCGATTGATCCACAAGCAGCGGAGTTCAAATCGTTTGTAGGGTCCGTTATGAGTGCTGATCCAGACCTTATCTACTTTGGTGGTAGTGCTCGAACCAAAGGCGGGCAACTCGCACGTGATCTTGTGTCAGCTGAGAGCGAGGCAATTCTGCTGGTTTCTGATGGATGTCGTACCGAAGCTTTCCTTGAAGCGGCAGGCGCGGCTTCTCTTGAGGGTCGGTGTTTCGCCACATCTGCAGGGATTTCACCGCAGCAAGCAGATTGCGATGAGAAAGTATTATTTCTTCGGTATCAGCAAAAATATGGGATATGTCCAAGCAGCGCCGCAATTCACGGTTATGAGGCGGCGAGGCTTGTGATTCGAGCTATTGCAGATGTTGGCCAGAAAGATCGTCGAGCCATCGTAGAATCGGCTTTTGCGAGCCAGGTGGACGATGGTGTGCTTGGGCAATGG
>CAJQGO010000252.1 GCA_905477565.1 uncultured Planctomycetota bacterium | reverse complement strand
GGGGCGTACGTCAAAGTAAGCTTCCCGGGACCTGGAATCTTCAAATCCGTTGCACGATATTGGTCTCCAAATGCATGCCGACCAACAACTATTGGTTTTGTCCACCCAGGAACTAGCCGCGGTATATTTCCAATAATTATTGGCTCTCGAAATATTACCCCTCCAAGGATGTTGCGAATCGTACCATTCGGACTTCGCCACATCTTCTTCAAAGCAAACTCTTCTACTCGTGCTTCATCCGGGGTGATCGTGGCACATTTCACACCGACGCCACACTCTTGAATCGCATGAGCTGCATCGACGGTAATCTGATCATCTGTTGCATCTCGACTTTGAACCGATAGATCGAAATAACGGAGATCTACATCGACATACTGAAGAATTAGTTTTTCCTTGATGAACTCCCAGATAATTCTGGTCATTTCATCCCCATCGAGCTCAACAACTGGTCCTTCTACTTTGATCTTTTTTACCATACCCTGATTCACTCCTCGTTACATTCCGTCAGTCCGACTCTACCTTCATGTGCGTTCACGGTGCCCACAGGTATCTGTTGTACCAAGACACCGGCTGCCTTCCACAGGCGGCCCCGATCTTGGGCGTATTACTGTAGAAAAACTTGCGAACATGATTCCATATCTTTAGGGCTCTCCACACAGAACAGCACTGAGAAATGGCACGTGTTCGTTGCCTTTTTATGGGAAAGGCTATAGAGACTGTGGACCTAGCGCTCTAGACCTCGACCTACTGAAGTACTCCGTCTAACTCTTGACGAATCAAACTTGACCATTCCTTATACCCAGCGCTATTGAGATGAAGCTGGTCATCAACAAATAGTTCATCCCGTGGATTCCCGGAAGGGTCGAGGAAATGATCTGCTGTCGGAATAAAGTAGGCCCCGGGTGTCGACAAAGACAGCTTTTGAAGTTGAGTATTCACCTTACGAATTAACGGCCATGCGGAAAACCGTTTTCGTGTCGGTGTTATTTCAATGAAAAAAATTGGGGCCCTCGGGCGATGCTTTCTGGAAACTGCTGCAATGTATCGGGCACATTCCTCTACCTGTTCAGGGGAATGATCTTCTGATTTCCCCTGAACATCATTTGCTACAAACACAACTAATGCGCTGTATTCGTGAGGAAGAATCAAACGTTTTGCAAAAACTGCCAAGTCAGTGTATTTGGCACCACCATACCCTCGCTGCACGACTTGGTATGGCGTCATATCAATCTCAATAGTATCCCATCGCCGAATGCTACTGCTCCCGATAAAGAGGATGGCGTCTTTAGGATCTCCCTGCTCGACATCCCTCTGTTCAAGCGCCTCGATACTCTGACTCCACCGTTTCATTGCCTTGTCTCGATATTGAACAAGGAACTCTGCAGCACGTTCTGGCCCAGTGCCAGGAAGGTCTCCCGTTGCTGGTCTGCTTTGTGCTGCAAGATCAACGGCATCAAGGGGAAAAAGGCATGAGACACAGACATAGAGAGATACCGCAACACGTGACGGTGTCAGTGTCAGCTGAATGTTTTTACGTACACTTAAAGAAAAAGATTGTTTCGTACTCATTCTGTGCTTAAAGATTTCATCATTTAACTACACGCTTAACAAACACTTTGAGCATTCAATTGCTATGATTTCCATGTTTTCAGAACAGAGGCTTTTGATGCATTCCTGCTTTTCACTTTTCCTTGTCTTTTCAAGAAACAACGTTCCCTTATTATGCATGTTGCTTACTCACTTCCTCTTTACCCTAAACGAAGCATACTCTGCTCAGACTAGTAGCCACCCAAATATTCTTTTTATCGCGATTGATGACTTGCGGCCTGAACTTGGGTGCTATGGTAATAAAGATATTCATAGTCCAAATCTCGATAAGCTTGCAAAACAAGGGCGATGTTTTCTTCGCGCATATTGCCAAGAAGCCATTTGTTCTCCATCGCGAGCAAGCCTTCTTACCGGATCTCGGCCTGACACAATTGGTGTGATCGAAAACCGTGCGTATTTTCGCGATCTCAATCCACAAATTGTAACACTGCCACAACACTTTATTGCACATGGCTATAACGCCGCATACAGCGGAAAGATATTTCATGGGAACATGACGGATGACCAACACTCTTGGAATTACGAGCCGAATAGAAAAGGACTTACTCGCCCAATAACCCCTGGCGGTAACGCGCTTCCTGAAAACCAAAGAATCTATGCGAGAAACAAAGAACGCATGGTTGCGCTCTATGGAGAACGTTCTTCTCGAGGACTGATTCATGGCCCTGCGTTCGAGGCTGCACCGGTTGAAGACGATGGGTATGTTGATGGGTATAACACGCGTGTTGCAATACAAACCCTCAATGAACTGGTGCACCATGACAAGCCGTGGTTTCTAGCGATTGGTTTTGTACGACCGCACCTCCCTTTCCATGCCCCAAAAAGATATTTCGACCTGTACGATCCGGAAGAAATACAACTGGCGAAATTCTTTGAGCCTCCTCAGGATGGCGCAACAATGGGGCTTCATGCATCTTTTGAACTCCGCACACGACATGGAATACCAAAGTCAGGGCCGATTAATAAATCACTCTCAAGAAAACTCCTCCACGCATATTACGCATGCGTAAGCTACGTTGACGCTCAAATCGGACGCGTCATTACAGCGATTGAAAAGAATCAGGTATTAGACAACACAATTATTGTTGTATGGGGGGACCATGGCTGGCACCTTGGAGAATATGGCATCTGGGGAAAAGCTACCAATTACGAGATTGCTACCCGCGTTCCGCTTATCATCTGCACACCATCAATGCCTCAGAAGGGAACTCCTTCCAATAGTCTTGTCGAGTTAATTGATATCTATCCAACACTCTGTGATCTCGCCAACATTCCTCAGCCAGATCATCTTGCCGGTGAAAGTCTTATTCCAGTCCTTCACAATCCCACTGCAATTGTAAAGGGTGTAGCCATGAGCCAGTTTCCAACTCCGGCACTCCGTGAATGGGCAGCAAATCCATTGTCACCTGAAATGCGGGAAACCTTTTTCGGCCCACTTATCAATCAGGTCGAGCAAACGATTAGGACACAACAAGGGAGCCAGTGGAACCGAGAACTTTTTGAAAAACATCTTATGGGTTACACGATACGGGACCCTCGCTACCGATACATTGAATGGCGAGACACACGCAATCCAAATTCAGAGCCCCTCTATCACGAGCTCTACGATCACCTCAACGACCCGCAGGAAACGGTCAACGTCGCACACTCTCGACCGAAAGAAGTCGTGCGTCTATCAGGTGAACTTCAACATCTCCTAGAAAAATAGACACATCCTTTGCATCCCCGTGCTTTCATTTTGAATTCAGTACACGACGAGTTCCTTGCCATCCTTCGGAGTGCCATGTTTTGAGACGCTTGATTTCTGATGCGTACTGGGGGGAATCAATGACATTTTCATTTTCTTGAGGATCCTCACGGTGGTCATACAGCTCGGTAAAAACGACCTCGTTGTCTTTCTTCTGGTCCACCCACACCGTATATCGAAAACAATCTGTTGTCATTGAATATCCCATGATATTTCCCCGTGGATATTGTGAAAAAGCAGCTCGCTTCCGTTGGTGATTCGGTGTCTGAAGAAGCCCGGCAAAACTGTCCCCTTCAAGTTGCTGAGGTTTCTCAAAACCAACAAGATCACAGAGTGTTGGATAGATATCAACAAACTCAACTGGTGAAGCAATTACTTCACCAACAGATTTCTGCTGTGGTGCGACCACAATCAACGGAGAACGCGTATCAAGTTGGACATTTGTATGCTTACACCAACAGCCATGTTCACCAAGCTTCCAACCATGATCACCCCACACAACGACAATCGTATTCTCAGACAATCCGGACTCTTCAAGTCCCTTTAGTACCCGTCCAATGCATGCATCAATAAAACTTACGGCCGCATAATATCCATGTCTCAGTTTCTTTGACGTCTCGTCACCCAAGGGCCCCTTTGGTGGTATCCCTTCATAATTCCGTAACTCGCCAAATGTTGTGAGTGCCTTACTATACGCGTTCTTTGGTGCGAATGGGTTTGGAGCCAGACCAATAGTCTGAAGATTGTAAAGATCCCAATACTTCTTCGGTGAATTGAATGGAAGATGTGGATTCTGGAATCCTACAGCCAAGAAAAAGGGCTGATCTTTACTCGAAAGCTGCTGTATCGTTTGTACCGCAAGTGTTGCAAGAGCTCCATCTGAATATTCCTCATCTTTAACATCTGCCGATTCCGTTGGTGGACCTCGACTTGCTCTACTAAGGTCTTTCCCTTTCAAACCTTTTTTCCTTGCAGACCGCTTTCGCTCATCTATACGAGTAAGATTTTTTTTAAGAACATATCGTGAACCAGTACCCGGTTTCAGTGCAGGCTCTGACCACGAAAGCGCATCATCAAAACCACCGTGATATATCTTCCCCATGCTAATTGATCGATATCCATGATCTTTGAAATGCTGAGAAACAGTCACCACATCAGGAACATGATCACGAAAGTGTGTGTTGAGATCCCAAACCTTCGTTGAGTCAGGGCGTAAACCAGTCATCAAACTTGTACGAGAAGGTGAACACACAGCCTGCTGGCAGTGAGCGTTTGAGAACGCCGTACCCCGTGACGCCAACGCGTCGAGATGCGGGCTATGAATATGCTCGCAGCCAAAGCAACCAAGCTCCGGCCGTAAATCATCAACTGCGATAAAAAGAACGTTTGGCTGACTTTTTGCAACTACTGAAATCAGAGCGAGGCTAAAACAGAACACGAAACGTAACGTCGCATGCTTCACAATATGACTAGCGCTGAAACTGCGGGTGCTCAAAAACATGGCGTGCATACCTTGGGACATAACAACTCCGTCTACGGTTCAACGCTGTGGATTTATTTCGAGAGTTACCTTTTTGACTTCCCCCGTAAAACGGCTGTTTCGGTGGGGCCCTAGCTG
>CAJQGO010000251.1 GCA_905477565.1 uncultured Planctomycetota bacterium | reverse complement strand
ACTACTACGAAGAGCTAACAATGAAGGAAATTGGTCTCACGCTCGATCTTTCCGAAAGTCGTGTGAGCCAAATGCATTCTGCGATTGTTGAGCGACTGCAGCATCAGCTGGTACCAAGACGTAAGGAGTTTGCGGCTTAAGGAGGGTTAGGCAGTCTGCGTTAAGAGTTTCACGAAAATGAAAAAAAGTTTTAAGTTTTGGTCCTTCTTTCGACGATACGACTAAACTGGTGTGTGGAGAGAGTACAAGCCTTCGGATTCTGAATTGTCAGGGATGGCATTCGAATCCGAACAATTACATAGAGTGGAAAAGGGCAGACTCGACAGATTTCAGTGAACCAAAAGAATGTTGAACACGTAAAACATTTCTCTTGGGGAAGCGGAGATCAAATCACGAACTGCAAGGAGTGCAATAATGAATATTTCAGGTGTAAGTTCAACGCACGGTTCAGCCTCGGTGAACAGCGTTCAAAGTATTGAGGCAACAGAGTCGACTGCAAAGACTCAATCCGAGGGTCTCACCGAAGTGAATGACAACATCTCGCTTTCCGTGGATGCTGTTCAGGCAGCCGAAACTGTGGGTGACGTTCGTCTTGATAGAGTGAATTCGATCCGAGCCGCCATCGCCGACGGAAGTTATGAGACTCCCGAAAAGCTTGATGTCGCAATTGATCGTCTGCTGGATCGTTTGTCATAAGCCTTCCAGTTTCATTTAGAAAAACAAGTACTAAAGCTCCTCAGGCTGAATGGCGGCCTGAGGAGCTTTTTGTTTCCCGCTCCTGAACTATTACCCTGCTTCATGTCTGTGCTATCATTGAAGAAAGATCTGTTACTGCATGGTGACGAGGAGTAAGTCTGGTTTTCAGGCCAACACGAAGCATTAAAAATATGTCAGTAGACGCAAATTTTTCTCTCGGCCGCGTGAATACCGCCCTTACACCGCAAGAGCGGTTTGAGGAGTTTATGCAGACGCGCGGCAAGCGAATCACGCGTCAGCGACAAGTCATTGTTGATCATGTAACGACTCGTCATGAACATTTTGACGCTGAGCAGTTGCTGGTTGACCTAAAGAAGACGCCTGCCGGAGCACAAGCCAGTCGGCCGACAATTTATCGGACGCTCAACGAGATGGTGGAAGCTGGCATCCTCAAGAAGATGGAGCTGGACGGACGGGCCGTCTACGAACATGACTACGGATATCCGCAGCATGACCATCTCTATTGCACAAGTTGTCAAAAGCTCATTGAGTTTTCAAGTGAAGAACTGACCAAGCTTCGAAATGCCGTAGCGGAGACACATCAGTTTCGCGCGCAGGGTCATCGGCTTATTGTGTCCGGTATCTGTTTTGATTGCCGTAGCAAACGAGGTACATCGCGTCATCAGGATCGCGTGTAGGCTTTCTTGAGGCAGGGAGGATTTTGTTTTGCTCGGGTTTTATTTTGTGCGTAGTGATAACTAGTCTGTTGCTCGAAGACGAGCATTAGCTCGATTAACCTGCTGGGCTATCCGCAACCGGCTGCTCGTAGCCGTAACGCTGGATGAATGGTTGCCAGCGCCTCGCTATTTCTGAAATGATTCGCGAATCATGGTGGTATGTATTTGTGGTGTACTCTCTCATTGACTCTGCCTGTTTCTCGAAGGCTGGCCTAACTTTTTCAAAGCCTTCAAGTTTGAGTTTCTCGTACGCTTTCTCCATAATCGATACGGGATCTTTAACAAGCTCTTCGTAGCGTATTTCATGGAGCTGGTCATCATTGAGTTCAGCCCGATCGCGTTCGAATGCCGAATACATCGTGTCGAAGCATTCGAAGACATATTCCTCAGCATTCTTTTCAGAGTCTATTTGCATGGCCTGAACATGATGCAGTGAGTTCCATAGCCGTTTCGTTGAAGGGAATACAACAAATGGGTCTCTGACAATGTGAAGGAACCGGGCTCCTGGGAACATCTTCGCGAGTGTCGCCATTCGGGCGGTGTGCGTGGGACTTTTCAAAATAGGTCGGCGAGCATCTCGGATAGCGAGTGTGTCGATAAATCGGCGTAGTACGGATTTCCATTGATCGATCTGATCAGCTGAAAGGGTTTCCAGGTCGAGGGCGGTCGGCTCGGCAGGCATGGTGTTCGGGAAAGCCATTCTTCGATACGGGGAGGCTGCTCCCATGTTCACCAACGCGAATTCATCTTCCTGTGGGCGATGCCATCCAGCGGCAACATTATCCATTGGTCGCTTCGAAGGCATGATCCACGCAAGCATGGTTGTCAGGACGGTCTCTGTCAGTAAAAAGTGTCCAGGAGCAAAACACTGGTACGTTGAAGGGCAGCAAAAACGATCATCAAGCATGAGGATTTCATGCAAGAGTGTTGTTCCACTTCGCCAGTGTCCGATTATGAAAATAGGCGGGTCGGTTTCAGGAGGGGATTTCAGCTGCCTTTGAAAGCGTGCTTTGCAGAGTGACTCAGCGATTGAATTAAAACACGACGCGAGTGAAATTGTGCCGAGGAGGCCGAGGCGACTTGGTGCAATGTTCCAGTGATTCTGACGGACAAGTTCAAACCAGACTCGCATCGGCATGCCGTGCCAGAATCGTGGGCTCCACCACGGGTAACTATGAAAGTCTTTATTTGATGGTTTCTTCTTTGTGGGTGTATTCATCAGGGTACGCTACAAGTGAGGTTGAAAGACGAAGGGCGAAATCTTTTTCTAGGAGTCCAGTAGAGTCAAATTATCGAGCATTTTTCTGTGTTGAACTCTTAGCCGTGTGGAGAGTGTCTGTGGTAGTGGCGGGCTTGGTCTCTTCTATTTTTGCCACGATGTCGGTGTCTCCATCAGTGGGAAGGTGACGTGCAGCCATCTGGCTCGAAGAAAGAGCGCTTTGGAGAAGAGGTGTGAGATCAGCCACCATAGTGAGACCGCTTCGCCGAATGATTTCATTGTCTTCTGTGTCAACAATGAGAATTGTTGGGAATTGTGTAACGTTGTACTGCCGGCATGTTTCGGCATGCCTGTCAGCGTCAACCTGCACACATACAAAGCTATCAGTGAGAGCTACGATCGATGGGTCGCTGAGAGTCTGTTGTGTAAGAGCCATGGACCAGCGGCACCAAGCTGCTCGGAACACAATGAGTAGTGGCTTGTTTGCAAAGTCAGCTAAACGCAGGCCGATATCACAATTTTCAATAAAAGAAATTCGTGCTGAACCATAGTGGCCAAGTTGCGTGTCATTTTGGTCGATACGGTAAGTTACTGGTTCTGGCCAACGGTTGTGTGTTGATTGTGGCGTGTGGACTACTTCATCGCGAACGTCACAGCCGACAACGAGAAATGCGATCATGGCCAGCCGGATGAGGCAACGGTTGTAAAACGGGGCCATGTGGTCAGTCCAGAACGGGAGCGAAGCCGCCTCAATGCGGCAGGAAATGCGGGTTTTATGACACTCGACTCTGTATTCCTTCGGCAGAGCACGAACGATCTGTTTGTTGTCCTTGACCTGGAACGGATGACCGTCCCAAACCCTCCTTTTTGCCA
>CAJQGO010000250.1 GCA_905477565.1 uncultured Planctomycetota bacterium | reverse complement strand
TGTTTCAAAAGAAATAGTTTCGAGTTCCTGTGGGCGAAGCGGCAGATCAATTTTCTCTTGCTCGCTCCCAGGTGCAACTGTGACGACCGTTGATGAGTTGCTTACGGTGAGAAGTCTGCTTAGTGACTGGCCTATGCCACGGACTGGAACAAGAGGCGTCAGGGCAATCGCTGTTCCTGAAGCTGCCAGAAGGAGCCATGCAAGAGGGCCGAGGAAACCGTCATGTAAACTGGCCTTTGCTTCCGCTGCAGCCCTCGGTGCGATCAGTCGAAGAAGGCCCCAGAGTGCTACAAGAATGAGAGATGCAGAAAGCGCTCCCATGCCGACGAGCCAGATCGGTGGAAGTGCGATGAGCCAACGGTTTGCAAAAAGTGGCGTAATCATGTGTGGGATCAATATAAATGACATGAAGAAAAATCAATCCAAAGGGTCTCATAATCTACGAGCCCCCTCACCGCAACTATTGTGGCATTGATATCAATTTTTAGAAAGATGGGCCGTTCAGTGGCCGGTAGGCCTGATTTTTAGTGGGTGAAACTGCTGTTACGTGGAAGGCGAGTCGTTCAAAAGAGGGCCAGCGAGTACGGTTGCTGATGAAGCTGGAAGGTGCCATTCAGCAAGAATTCGATGCAAATCTTCTCGTGAAATTTTGTCGAGCGTTGCGAGGTCATCAGAAACTGATCGATATCGGCCAAGATGAGCCCATTCGAGGCCGAGACTAAATAGTCTTTGTCTAGGTCGTTCGCCCGCAAGGACAACGCGACTGAGAAGTTTGTTGCGTGCCTGGTCTACCTCATTGTTACTCAATCCGTTTTCTGCTTCTTGATAGATTTCGACGATACGATCAAGGAGTGCGTGAGTGGTCTCTGGTTCACACGAAAGTTGTGTAACGAAAACACCAGCATCCAGGAAATCATGATGATGGCATGCCGCATGTTCTGCTTTGCCTGAATCAACGAGATCCCAGTAGAGACGGCTACCGGAATCATCTCCGAGCACCACAGCAAGAAGTTTTGCAGCGAAGCGGTCGTTGGTGTCTTCTGCCGGGCCTGGGGACATTCGGACGGCATATTCCAAGGCTGCCTGCTCCCGAGTGATAACGTCAGTGACTATTCCTGATTGTGTGGTAGAAAACTGGGCTTTTCGGTTGGTGGGTGGTGAGGGTTTCCATTCTCCGCAGAGTTGCTGTGTACTTTTGACAAGAGACTCAAAGTCAACTGCACCACTTGCTGCCAAAACAAGATTATTAGATGAATAGCGATGCTGATGGTATTCACGCATTGCCTCAACCTTGAGTGCTTCAATTGAGGAGGTGCTTCCAAGGACACTGCGTGCGAGTGGGTGGTCTTGGAAAAAAAGAGCCCGACAGCGATCATCAGCACCGAACGGTGGCTGGTCATCGTACATTTTAATTTCTTCAAGGATTACTTGTTTCTCTGTGACGAAGTCATCTTCTCGAAGAGCTGGTCGCATCATTGCCGAGAGAAGCTCGAGGGCATCATGCTGTTTTTCTGGAAGAACGGCAGCGTAGTAGACCGTGTCTTCCTCGCTGGTGAACGCATTTGCGCTTGCACCCATGAAGTCAAAGCGGAGGTTGATGTCTTCTGCAGATAAGGTGTCCGTTCCCTTAAACACCATGTGTTCAAGGAAGTGGCTGGCACCAGAGATAGCATCGTACTCGTCTCGTGCGCCTGTTTTTACGAAAAAGCCAAGGCTTGCCGAGTGAGCGGCTTCGCTCACTTCCGCTACGATATCGAGTCCATTTGGAAGTTGCTCATGGCGAAACTGCATCAGGTACCTCCAATGGGTCGCGGCCCAAGGAAACAGTGGTTATTTCCTTGAGAGGATTCTTGGCGAGCCAATTTTCAATGCTTTCAACGGAAAGCTCGTCAAGTCGCTTAAGATCCTCAGCAAGAGTGCGGATCCGTCCAAGATGAAACCATTGTCTCGCCATTGCGCCTGCTCGTGCTGCTGTTGATTCCTGCTGCATGACAAGCCCACTCTTCGCACGAGCCTTCACTCGGTCAAGCTCATCTTCAGTAATAGTTCCTGGAAGAGCTGCAATTTCATGAAGCATGACATCCAATGTTTCTTGGGCTCGATCCGCAGTTGTGCCGGAGTAGGCCATTGCGGTAGCGAAATCTCGCTGGGTTTGGTAGCCGGCAGAGACGCTGTAGCACAAACCCCTTTTTTCGCGAACCTCTGTAAAGAGCCTTGAGCTTGAGCCCCCACCAAGTACCGCCAGAGCCGCCGTTGCCTGGAGTGAATCTGGGTCACGGTAGGGCGGAACGTCCCAGGCGAGTGCAATATGAGTCTGCTGAGAATCATAAGGGACATGACATATCTTTTCGCCACGCTTACCAACAGATATCGGGTTGGGGGGCTGCCCCTGCCAGTCACTAAAAAGAGCTTTGATCTGCTTCACAAATTCAGGCCAGTCAAGTCGCCCGGCTACAGAGATGATCATGTCCTGTGGCTGAATGAAGGTATTTACAAATTTTTTCACATCGGTGTGGCTCAGTTCGGTGACATCGGCCGACGTGCCCTCGCTCGGAAGCCCCCATGGGGATGGGTAGTGTGCTCTCCGTAGTGCGAGCATCGTACGGTGCGTCGGGTCATCTTCGGTCCCAGCAAGATTCTGCAGAACGACCTGACGGGCTGGCTCGAACTGCTGTTGGTCCAGGAGTGGACGACGAAGTATGTCCGCGTAGATTTTTAGGGAATCCGATAATTGTCGAGATACCATTGCACCGGCAAAACTGCCATGGCTCATTGAAACTGACTGGGACCACTGGACTCCGGCGTTATCGAGTGCAGCAACAAGTTGCTTGCTGTCACGGTCGCCAGCTCCCCGGAGCATCAATTCACCGGCAAGGGTTGCAAGGCCACAGCATGAACGACCAGTTTCCTGGCTAGCAAGAGAGTCGCAGAGACTGCCAGCGGCAACATGAAAAGACACGGAGACGGATTCGACACCCGGCAAGAACTCGCCGAGTAAAATGATTCCGTTGTCGAGAGTAGCCGTCTGAAGAGTCTGCTTCACGAATTTTTATTTATGCCATACGGACAAATGATCACACAGAGGACGAGGTGATCAGCGGTTTGATGCACCCACTGGCATCATGTGAAGATCCTCGTCGGACTCTGATTGTGCCACATCTCGCGGTGTTTCCGCCACTGCTAACTCCTGAACCACGGAGGAAACCATTGTTGTGATCACGTTCTGCTGACTGTTCCTCGATGAATCACGTTGTGTGTTTTCCTGGTGCAGACGGCTCGCGGGAAATCCTAGAGGAAGAGAATCGATAGATGAATCGGCTCCATCTTGAAAGAGTGCAGAATCGACTGGTTTATAAATTGTTTTTGATCTTCGGAAGCCAAGGCGTTGATAGAGCCTGATTGCAGCGATATTTTCTGCAGTCACCTCAAGAGTTACACGATAGGCACCTGCGGCTTCAAAGCCGGATAATGCTCGTTCTATCAAGGTGCTCCCCAGTCCACTGCCGCGTTGAGAGGGCACTATGCCGATGTTCTGAATCGATCCGATTCCGGAACGATCCATGACCCCTTGAATGGTTCCACACCATTCAAGAGGTGCAAACGAAGTTTCATTGAACCCCTTGTAGCGATCAATCTGTCGGGCAATCAACCAGGTAGCGCCGGGTAGAAAACCAGGTTTTCTACGGATTTCCCTCATCAGCCTCCGACAGCCTGAAAGTTCACCAAGGCACGGAAAGACCTGTGCATCGATTTCCTGACAGAAGGCTTGATACTTCGTGCGGGCGTGAACATCAAGAAGTGCCTCGTTCCATGGAACGAGTTGATAGCCAACCGGAAGTGATGCCAGAGGCACGTACGATCTGGGCAGATCGACGTCCATTCGGAATCGTTTACAGTAACCCGAATCCATGAGGAATAACCTCTCCCTTTGGAATGGCATAACACACACTCTCTGAACCTAAGACTGCATGATCTTTGCGTCAACTCGCTGGTTTTGAAAAGTCAATTTATCGCGTAAAAGAGTGTTGTGGGGCATGTTACGGTGGTCAGGCGGATTATTCCGGCACTCATGTCTGGTTTTGACTGAGGCGCAGTCAGCCCTAGAGTAAGATACACTTTTTTGAATGCCCAAAAACTGTTTTTTGAGAGGTCGAAAAAGAAATGCCGCTAATTGTCAACGTAATTCTGTTTCTTTCTTTGCTTTTTGCGACATTGAATAATTCAAAGGCAGCATCGCCCATCCGTGTTATCGCTACGACGACAGTCGTTGCCGATCTGGTGGAACAGGTTGGGGGTGATCTGGTCGCGGTTGAAAGTCTCATGGCAGATGGGGTTGACCCTCATTCCTATCGTGCGACGCCGCGAGATATCGACAGACTTGTTCGTGCTGATCTGATTGTTGCCAACGGACTTCATCTGGAAGGAAAGCTGGCAGAACTT
>CAJQGO010000249.1 GCA_905477565.1 uncultured Planctomycetota bacterium | reverse complement strand
ATCGACAGTCCAGACATGAAATTCCGTGACACCTTCGTTCCGCAGTTGGCTAAGAAAGCTTTGTGTCACTACATCACGACGTGCTTGAAGACCAACCCCGTCTGCACCGACCTGTTCGATTGTTGACGCAATCTGTTCAGCAGAGGGGCTCCACCTGTCTGCTTGAGTTTTATGACGTTGAAAATATGTAAGCCAATGAATCCGGATATTTGGAAAAGTCATTCGGCATTTTTTTGCAGTGTTTTCATTAAATGTAATAAGTGTAATTTGGCTCATTGGGAGTGATGATTTTTGAAGGCACTCAGCAAGGGGTTCTACAATTTCCGGCCCCGTCTTTAATTCAACAAAGAGTTGTCCGTGAGATGGAACAGTTAACAGAACCTGGCTTAGAGTTGGGCATGTCTCCCCGGCATAACGCACATCTTTCCAGGTGCCAAAATCGAGTGTTTGTAGCGACTGGAGTGATGTCTTAGAGACATCTTTATCAATACCGGTAGTCCTTTGTGTATTCGAATCATGTATGCAGACAATTTTTTTGTCAGCTGTAAGCCGAAAGTCACCTTCAATAGCATCACAGCCAACTTCCCAAGCTTTATGAAAGGCGGCCAAGGTGTTTTCAGGCGCGACAGAAGAGGCTCCTCTATGTCCGGTAATGAGGCTGTGTGGTGAAGTCACTTGTGCATCTATAAGCCGAGTTGAAGCCAGAAGGAAAACAATATAAGAACTAACAAACGTTTGTACTACAAACTTCAGTAACATTATGAAGAGCCCTTGCTGTGGTCGCCATCGTATGGCATCTATACCCTACTTTATTTCCTAAAAGGAGTTCGCGATGCCATCGCAAACAGATGGTCAAGGACCGATCTTTCTTTCCGCCACGGACTATGCACTTCCGAGGGTAATTCCTGAGGGGGTTGATAAATACACTGGTTATCGAGAAATGGCTCGGGGAGGGTCTGCTGTTTTACGAACCTGCTTTGATCAAATGACAGGTCGAACCGTTGTGATGAAGTCATTACTCACGAAGTATCTTCTTGATAAGCAAGAAAATCAGCGACTCCTTCGAGAAGCACGGATAACAGCTCAACTCCAGCACCCAAACACTGTTCCTGTCTATGACATTGGGCGGGATCACCGCCAGGGTCTTTATTTTACGATGAAACGTATTTCCGGGGAAAACCTGTTTACGATACTGTCACGCGTTGCTCAGAAAGATCCTGTCACAGTGGCAGAGTTTGATCTTCGCCGGCGAGTAGAGATTGTTATGACCGCTGGACTTGCTCTTCTCTATGCTCACGCCAGAGGGGTCATTCACCGGGATGTGAAGCCCGAAAACATCTGGGTGGGTAACTTTGGCGAGGTCATATTACTTGATTGGGGTGTAGCTAAAGTATGGGGTCAGCCGGATGATGGACCTGGTCGTCCACAAGTCATTCAGCAAGAGGAGGCAGACCAGTCCCTAACCATGGCAGGAGATCGACCGGGTACGCCACTCTATATGTCGCCTGAACAAGTGAATACGAATCGGGCAACAATCGATGAACGGAGTGATATTTTCAGCATGGGTGTCGTGCTATACGAGGCAATTGCTCTTCGGGAGCCATTTCGAGGTCGTGTGATTCAAGAAACATTTGAGAATATTATTCACAATGACCCGTGCCCACCATCAACGCTTGCTCCTGAAAAAAACATCCCAAAAGAACTTGATGACATTGTCATGAAAGCGCTTGAGAAAAAACCAGCAAACCGATTCCAAACAATGCAGGAGATGCTTGATGCAGTGCGACTTCTTGACTCAGCGTACACACTTCAGGTGCTTCGCAAGCTTGAAAATCAGGATCAGTAAAAGAAAGGGTCTCCCGAAATAACATTCCGGGAGACCCTTTCTCGTGTGAAACAAAATGTTTCTTGAGAATCAGACTGCAGCTCCGGCAGCACCTTTGACAGTCTTGATAATCGCAGCAGCGACCTTGTATGGGTCAGCATTCGAAGCAGGTCGGCGATCTTCAAGCCGGCCTTTCCAGCCGTCATCAATCGTGCCAACGGGAATACGAATGGATGCACCACGGTCAGAAACACCGTAACTAAATTGGTCAATGCTTTGCGTCTCGTGTTGACCAGTCAAGCGTTGATCATTGTCGGCACCATAAACCGAAATGTGTCGTTCAACAACACCACCAAAACCTTCACAAATTGTCGTGAAGACTTCTTTATCACCACATGTACGCATCAATTCATTTGAGAAGTTTGCATGCATGCCAGACCCGTTCCAGTCAGTTTTGCCAAGTGGTTTCGGATGCCAATCAATTGCGTAGCCATACTTTTCACCAATGCGTTCAAGCAGGTATCGAGCAACCCATATTTCATCACCAGCACGTTTTGCACCCTTGGCAAAAACTTGGAATTCCCACTGGCCGGCAGCTACTTCAGCGTTGATTCCTTCAACGTTGATTCCTGCTTCAAGACAGGCGTCAAGATGTTCATCGACACAGTCTCGGCCGTGGGCATTTGCTGCACCTACGGAACAGTAGTACGGACCCTGGGGAGCAGGATAACCACCAAGAGGGAAACCTGGTGGATTATTGTTGGCTGTACACCATAGGAAGTACTCTTGCTCAAACCCAAACCAGAAGTCTTCGTCATCATCTTCAATAGTCGCCCGACCATTGGATTCGTGAGGTGAGCCATCGGCATTGAGAACCTCAGTCATGACGAGGTACCCATTCTTTCGGCCCGGATCTGGGAAAACAGCCACTGGCTTCAGAAGACAGTCGGAATCACCACCAGTTGCCTGTTCGGTACTACTGCCATCAAAAGACCACATTGGACACTCTTCAAGAGTGCCACCAAAATCCGACTCGACTCGAGTCTTTGATCGAAGGCTTTGGGTTGGCTTGTAACCATCAAGCCAGATGTATTCCAGTTTGGATTTCGTGCTCATAACTGAAGTTCGTCCTTAGTTTTGAGGAGGGATGAGAAAACATTGAAGCCTGTCGACTGCAGGACGACGCGACATCGATCTGCATCTCCGGCAGGGCCGAGAATAGCCGAGGAGTTCCGTTTGGATGCAGCCGCCTGTTCGGTGTCGAAAATGGTCGCAGACCAAGACTTACAAAACTGCAAATGACATGCCATCCGGAAACAACCATCTGTATCTTAAAAAATGGGCTTCCTTCTGCAACTCGCCTGTGCAAGTCGCCTGAAAAGTTAGCATTCCTTGTCGACTTTGCTAAAAGAAATAGCAATCTTCACCTCGTTCTGTGAGGAGTCAGTAGTATTCAGTTACTCAGTCGGCTTTGAATGTACTGTTGATAGTCACCACTCGCAATCAAAACCCCGGACTCTGTTCGACCACTAAACAAGTAGATCCAGGCAGCAATCGAAGTGCCTGTACACGACTGAGCAGTGATAACTGAACGAGTAAAAAGTGGTGAGCGACCATTACACTCCTCATATGCATCCAGAGGATGTAATTGTTTAGTACTCGTGAGACGAAGTAAGTCTCCAAACACAATTCCCTTCTCATGCTTGACCCCAGGATACGCACCAAAATCATATAGCTTCCCCTGAACGGTAGCCGATCCAACTATTTCAAGGTCGGCAATCAGGGTTCTTGCTTCACCATGTGCCAGTTGTGGCCGGAGTGTTCCATAAACAAAAAGGTGTTGCGGCATCATTTTGTCTTAAAGGAAAAGAACATCTGAGAATGTACTATTTGGATGGACCAATTTAGAATTTTAAATGAATAGAACGTATATGCGAATCAGCCCAACGCCTTCAGAATCTCTATGCTAGAACAAGAATAAGTTTTGATGGTGGTTTTGTGGAAGATGTCTTTTGCTTGATTAAGTTAAATACTCGTCTTCTTGTTCGAAGTGTATTATGAAATTGGTGAACAAAATGGATGATCTGAAATGTGGTCGCTATCGCCACTACAAGGGAAATGACTACGTTGTACTCGGCGTTGCTTCACATAGTGAAACTCTTGAAAAACTTGTTATCTACCGAGCAGATTATGGAGACCGAGGGCTCTGGGTGCGACCGTTGGCAATGTTTTTGGAAACGGTCTTGATATCTGGTGAGCGCAAGAGGCGGTTTGAATGTTTGGACGACTAATCTGATGGATGGATACTTCAAACCCTTATATTTCGAAATAATAACAAAAAAGGCGAAACTCCTGCTCTGGGAGAACCATCCGTTTATCTATCACTCTACTACTTGAAGAAAATATTGTGACGATCCAAAAAAAGTCAGATGCAGGATGGTGTTTCGATAATTCTTTTACGCATCTTCCAGAAGTTTTCTTCTCTTCGACAAAGCCCGAGCCAGTACGACATGCGGGGCAGATTCTTTTGAACGATACGTTAGCAGAAGATCTTGGCCTGAATGTAGAGATTCTCCGGTCAACCGGAGCTCAGGTCTTTGCAGGCAATGAAATGCCGCCCGGGGCAATGCCATTAGCACAGGCATATGCCGGTCATCAGTTCGGACACTTCACGAATCTTGGTGATGGCCGGGCCATTCTACTCGGTGAGCATCTGACACCTGATAAACAACGTGTGGATGTTCAACTTAAGGGATCGGGCCGTACACCTTATTCACGCAGTGGTGATGGTCGAGCAGCACTCGGTCCGATGATCCGAGAATATATCATTAGTGAAGGTATGGAGTCGTTAGGTATACCGACGACACGAAGCTTGTCGGTTGCAGCGACTGGCGAAAGTGTATTGAGAACTACTCCATTGCCAGGGGCAATTTTGACGCGAATTGCAACGAGCCACATTCGTGTTGGTACATTCCAATATGCTGCTGCATTGGGTGATAAAGAGAACCTCTCACAACTGCTTGCTTACACGGTTGATCGGCATTATCCAGAGTTACAGGACTCAGATGATTTGCCCTTTGTATTTTTTGAGGCGGTACTCGATCGACAAGCAGACTTGGTGTCACAGTGGATGCTTGTCGGCTTTGTGCATGGCGTAATGAATACTGACAATGTTTCTATTGCCGGTGAAACAATTGATTATGGCCCTTGTGCATTTCTTGATACCTATCATCCGGAGACGGTTTTTAGCTCAATCGATCATCAAGGGCGGTATGCTTTCCAGAACCAGCCATCGATTACCCAATGGAACTTGGCACGTTTAGCAGAAAGCCTTGTTCAGATAGCCCCAGGAAACCCAGAGGATGCGGTTGGGAAATTTGTTGAAATTCTGGAAACATTCTCATCGTGCTATGAGAAGTACTTTCAGATTGGTGCAAACGCAAAACTTGGTCTTACCACGCTGGAGAAAGAAGACTCTGTAATCTACCTTGACTTACTTAAAATTATGGAAGAGTCACAATTAGACTTTACGGAAACATTCGTCATATTAGCGAATAGCATCGAGCAATCTGAGGTGGATCCGGAGTTTACCAAGGTTGTTGGCAAGGTTGTCGGCAACCTTGTCGGATTGAGTGATTGGATCGAGCGATGGTATCAACGGGTGGCTCGAGAGCCGGGCTCATTTGTTGATGCTGCAAAACGCATGCGAACAGTAAACCCGGTCATTATCCCAAGAAATTTGAAAGTTGAAGAAGCCCTTGTCGCGGCAGAGTCAGGAGACCTTGAGCCAACGTATCGTCTACTTGAAGCACTCAAATCACCTTTTTCAAAAACAAAAGAAAATGAGCCGTATCAAAAAGGGGCGTTACCCGGAAGTCAGCCGTACTGTACGTTTTGTGGAACGTAGTGGTTGTTGAAAGACACCTTGTCAGTTTGAGAAAGTTTCAATTAGGTTGTTGAGCCATCTAAATTAAGTCTTCGGGCAGACGTATGTTTCCAAAAAAGTTTTATGGGCTTGTGTTTTCTTTTGTGATGTCTGTTCTGATGTCTGGCCTCATGTCACTGGTGATAACTCTGCTCCATGTCGGCATCAGGCCCGGAGTTATTCTAGATTGGCTCAAGGCATGGGGACTTTCATGGATGATTGCCTGGCCGACAATTGTGATTGTGTCTCCACTTGTGAATAGAATCGTTGCGATGTTAGTAAGGACGTCGAAAGAGAATTGACTGCCGCATGGCACGAACTGTACGACCTG
>CAJQGO010000248.1 GCA_905477565.1 uncultured Planctomycetota bacterium | reverse complement strand
CGATCCCCTTTTCATAAATGTTCTTCCAATATTAGTACGTCTTATCTTTTTAAACATTAGGCAGAAATTAATCTTATGTGGCAAACGCCACACAGTCACTATCTAGGATTGTGGTCTTTAACGTTGTACGCCCCCCAAGATCATTGCGTCAAAAAACAATGTGGCATATTCTCTATCCGCCCTCTTTGAAACACACTTTAAGACAAGAATCGTCGACACTTATCTCATCTTCTTGCTCGATTTATCCACTAAGAAAACGAGCCTCTGGGATCAATCGAGATGATCCGTTTCATTAAAAGAAAGCAATTCCGGACCAGGCCATTTCAGCTGGGATACCGAGCAATTGCCAAGTGCCGGCAATCGTGTAAAAGGCCTTTCGGCAACTTCTGCGAGTAAAGAGTGCTCACGTCCAACAAGAAGACCAAGTGCCGCTGTTAAAACTCCCCCATGAGCAACGATAATCATACTGTCAACAGGCCGAACTGAAAGAAACTTCAGAGCGTGACGTCCTCGTTCCGCAAGTTGCCGCCTTGACTCTCCGCCCGGTATCTGAAAATCAATATCACCTGAACGCCATCGAGCAACATCTTCTGGAAATTGATCCGCCAGATCATCCCATAAGTGACCTTGGAATACACCGGCATTCAGCTCAACAAGTTTATCTTCCAACTGGACAGGAAGACCTATTGCCCTTCCGATCACCTCGGCCGTCTCCCGAGCACGGCAAAGCGGACTACTCCAGAGCTCAAAGGATTGATTTCGGAACGACTGACTCTTGCACCATGAAGCGACTGCTGCTGCCTGCTGCCGACCTGTATCGGAAAGCTTTACATCTGCTTGTCCTTGAACTCTTCCTTCACGGTTTGACAAACTTTCACCATGGCGAATCAGAATCTGAAGCATAGGTTTTTCATATCTACAAGGAAATCACTCACTTGCAACATTTCCCTGTGCATGCACCTCGGATAGACGGTCAACAAAATGAGGGCTGGCGTTCTGAAGCATGAACACCTCACTGTCAGCTTGACTTGCTCCACGAGGACGAACAATGCATATCACCTCAGCGTCTCCTCCATGTTCCCGCACGTGATCGAGTAGAGCTTGCTCGCCAGCAGAAAGACTCTGCATCTGCTCACCATCTCCCATGGACTGTGGCAACGGCGGAGTTGAGAATTGTCTTTCATTTTGATCCACGCTCAGCGGATCACCACCTTCAGCGGGAGACCGTGGACCACTTGACGCTGTCGGAACAGCATCTGCCCTATCGCGACGATCAAAAGAAAAAGCCGGCATTGCATCTGGCAAATGAGGCACGGTTGATTTGTCGGCGTTTCCTGCAAGCTCATTTTCGGTACCGGGATAGACATGTCTGTAAACAAACGCGAGTCCAGCCTCGTCAAGATGCTCATGAATTGATGGGAGTGCAGCAAAAAGCCCTTCATTGTCCTCCGGGTCAGCCGCGTTACAGACGCCTAAGAGCGTTCCATCAAGTGAAAATAAGCCGCCACCACTACGACCTTGTACTGGCTGTCCAGCAACCTGAACATTTGCCGGGCCGAGATACTTATCGACTGAAGTAACCCGGCTCACATGCATCGTAGGCTCACGGCCTCCGTCGCAACCAATCGTGACAACGCCTTCACCAACGTCACGCGGGCGACCAACAGGTCCGATTTTGACAGGCTCCAGAATTGCCTCTGTAAAAACACTCACAAGTGCAAGATCACGATCCAGATCATAAGACACCATCTGTCCCGCTAAACGATCAGCAGAGGGATCACCAAACAAATCAACCTCAATAGAACCTTCTCCAACAGAATCGCGAAAAATATGGCCACAGGTAAGTATCAGTGCTTCTCCTTGCCGGCAATCAATGACGGTGCCAGTTCCCCACGAAGCTCCATTCGGATCCTGTACTCGTAATCTCGCGGTAGCCTGAATCAGGTTGTGCTGAAGTGCGGATTTCGTTTCAACAGCTAATGTCGGAGGTGGTGGCAGATTTTGTGGTTGTTTTGCTCCTTGTGGATCTCGGAGTGATCGTTCAGAAGCCAGGCCAGCAACCGGCTGGCTTATCGCACCTGACAGCTGTGCTGGTGGATGAACGGTGGGTGCCGCTGCAGGCTCTGTTGCGAGATGGGTAGCGGATTTACTGACTGGGACTGGAACCCCGGGGATTTGATTGACTGTTGGTGAATCACTTGGAGCAGCGAGTTTTGGCAAACCCAGTGGTTGCCGACTTTTTGCAAGGAGTTTTTCGAGCTCACTGCGAGTGGTAGCCCCATCGATTCGACCGACTTCATGGCCCTTTACCAACAAGATATAGCAGGGAACTCCCGTCACCTGGAACCGCTTGACAATATCGTGTTCCTGGTCGACATCAACGTGACGGACAAGCCAACCGGCTGCACCTATTTCTCCAATGAGCGGTGCCATCTGCTTACAGGGACCACACCAGTCCGCTGAGAAATCGAGAAAGACGACATCACCGGTTGTTGCAGCTGTTGCCGGAGCAGTCGTTTGGCACCGCCCAATACAGGGTGACAGCCAGACAAGACTGAAAACAACACACAACCATATAAAACGAAAGACTCGGGACATCCGTGACTCCATGAGGCCTAACCTTTTGAGGCCAGTACTTACACTCTTACTGACAGGTGAGCACTTAGTCCGCCAATGACATCCTTGTCCTTGGAAAAACAAACCAACTCACCAAAAACCAGACGGCGAGATAGTGGCGGTGATGCGGGGCCGCGGACAAGAGCATTTTTCTTATATCAGCCTAAATCCGGAACGTGAGGCAATTCGGGTAGGGTACGGAAATCGGGGTTACTACAGTCTGACGCACAAGCTAATCTGCCCAGCTACTCAAGTACTTCACACAATGGCTTTTCTTGAATTTTGTATTCGTTTTAGACTATCATTTCATGGACTTGACCACCGCAGCTCACGAAGCGGCACAATATCGCATTACCAACATCCTGTGCTCTTTTGCTCATAAGGCATCATGCCAAAAACTCGCCGAATCTTGATTACTTCGGCTCTCCCGTATGCCAACGGCCACATCCATCTTGGGCACTTAGTCGAATATATCCAGACAGATATTTTCGCACGATTCCAACGACTGCGTGGAAATCAAGCTGTTTACCTGTGTGCTGACGACACGCATGGCACAGCCATCATGATCAGAGCGCAGACTGAAGGCCGTACCGAACAAGATCTCATTGCTTCCATGCAAGATGCCCATGTTGCTGACTTCGATGGCTTTCACATTGCCTTTGATCATTATGGATCTACCGACAGTGCAGAAAACCATTCGTTGTGCAACCAGATTTGGAAATCTCTTCGCAAGCAAGATTTGATTGCCCAGCGAGAGGTGAGTCAGCTCTTTGATCTCAAAGCTGGAATATTTCTTGCCGATAGATTTGTTCAAGGCGGTTGTCCACGGTGCCACGCAGCTGATCAATATGGTGATTCATGTGAAAGCTGCGGGGCAACATACTCTCCTGCCGAACTGACAAACCCCATCAGCACACTTTCTGGCACGACACCTGAAATACGAAAAGCGGAACACCTCTTTGTCACCCTCGAAACCCTTCGTCCCTTCCTTACCAAATGGACGCAGGAATCTGGTGCCATTGACCCAAAAATCTCGAATTATCTTGCGGGGCATTTTCTCAACGAGCCTCTGCGCGACTGGGACATTTCACGTCCGTCTCCATATTTTGGTTTTGAAATCCCAGATGCACCTGGCCATTATTGGTATGTCTGGTTCGATGCACCAATTGGCTATATTGCTACTACCGAACAATGGGCGAAAAAAAACGGCGGCTCATTTGCTGACTGGTGGTGTTCAGGTGATACAAACCAGCCACATGCAGAAATCCACCACTTCATTGGGAAAGACATCACCTACTTCCACACGCTGTTTTGGCCAGCAATGCTCAAAATTGCAGGCATGAACCTACCAACAAAAGTTCGCATCCATGGTTTCCTGACTGTAAATGGTCAGAAAATGTCAAAAAGTCGTGGCACTTTCCTCTTGGCCCGTACATATCTTGAACACCTCGATCCGTCAGCTCTGCGGTACTTCTACGCAACAAAGCTTTCTGGTGGCATTGATGACATCGACCTCAATCTTGAAGAATTTACTACGAAGGTAAACACCGACTTGATTGGAAAGCTTGTGAACCTTGCAAGCCGCACAGCCCGTTGGCTGAAAAAAACGGGACTCTCTTCTACATATCCTGATGATGGTGGTCTTTTTGCGAAAGCAGCCGCTGATGGTGAAGCAATAGCTTCAGCCTATGAGTCATGTGACTTCGCACGTGCAATGCGCATCATCATGCAGGCAGCAGATAGAGCAAACCAGTATGTAGATAATGAACAGCCTTGGAAGCTGGCCAAACAAGGCCCCCAGGAACAGCACCGATTACAGGATGTTGCCAGCGTCTCGCTCAATCTATTCCGTCAATTAGTAGTTTATCTGACCCCTGTTCTTCCAAAATTAGCGGATAGTGTTGCTCAACTTGTTGGCCCTCCAATTACAGATTGGCATCAGTCACAAACTCCTCTTGAAGATCTGCCGGTCGCTACCTTCCAGCCATTAATGAAACGAATTGAATCCTCACAGATTGATGCGCTTCTTGCTGCATCGAATACCTCATCATCCACTCCACAAGGATCTACAGTGTCTGAAACATCAAATATCAAACCAGAACCGGGTGCCCTTCCTGAGGATTCTACAGAACCTCTTGAATCAGACGCTCTTGCAGAAACATGCACTATCGACGATTTTGCCAAAGTAGACTTACGGGTTGCTCGAGTCGTCGATGCCGAAGAAGTCCCAGAAGCCCGTAAACTCCTGAAGCTTACAGTGTCACTCGGCGGTGACGACCGTCGTACAATTTTTGCTGGTATCAAAAAATTTCATCGTCCCGAAGATCTTCATGGACGACTTGTTGTCATTGTTGCCAACCTCGCTCCCCGACAAATGAAGTTTGGCCTCAGCGAGGGTATGGTCGTTGCTGCAAGTGGAGCAGGAGCCGACGGTGTCTACCTCCTTTCGCCCGATAGCGGAGCGCTGCCTGGCATGCGTCTTGGATAACTCCGCAGTCGCAAGACATCAATCTGTCGTGAAAAACACCTCGTTACTCAAATTTACGGGCATACAAAACTTGCCTGCTTGAAAACGAATAGACGAATAGCTTCCTTTTTTAGTTCGGCAAGGAATATCATAAGTCTGGGGGTACGGTGAGCAGACTTATTCACAAACCACTGAGGTGAGTCATGAGTGTAAAAAAAATTCTCTTCCCGACAGACTTTTCAACTGCCAGCGATGCAGCACTTGTCCACGCCGAAAATCTTGCCAAACAGTCTTCTGCGGACCTCATCATTCTCCACATCGAAGAACCACCTCTTGCCTACGGTGGTGGTGAACTCTACTACGGGCTTCTGAGCCGAGTTCTGAACGAATACTCGAAATGCTCCATGACGTATGCCCATCTGACCCTCAACTCACTTTTGAACATCGCCTTGTTATGGGAGATCCATCGACAGAGATCGTTCGTATTGCCGAGGAAGAAAGAGCAGAACTCATTGTACTTGGTACACATGGCCGCACAGGACTCAGTCGAATTCTGATGGGTAGTGTTGCTGAGGCCGTTGTACGGCACGCACCCTGTCCTGTACTGATCTATCGCCAGAATGCTGGTAAACTCTCAACAAAGTAATTCCTTTTTTGAGCAGCCTCACTCGTAGCAACATGCAGCTTCTTTATGTCTGTTCGCCCACTTCTTCAACGCCAAGCAACAGTTCGTTCCCAGATTCGCCATCGCCTTGAGAATCGTGGTTTTCTTGAGGTTGACACCCCAATTGTTGCGAGCGAAATACTGCCAGAGGTTTCAATTGACCCCTACACGGTCTTACATGGTAATGAAAAAAAATTCCTACAGACCAGCCCAGAACCTCATATGAAGCGATTGCTTGCAGAAGATTCAGGGTCCATTTATCAGTTTGCACATTGCTTTCGCAGAGACGAGCGCGGTCCGCATCACG
>CAJQGO010000247.1 GCA_905477565.1 uncultured Planctomycetota bacterium | reverse complement strand
TTAATATTGATATGAGTCTGATCAGGGCAGGTAACATTTAAACCCTTTGGGACTGGAACGTGAAGTTCGTTCGCAAAACCAACCCGCAACTGCAGTACATCTTTTTGTAGAATTGCAAGATAGCCCACTCCAACAATCTCTAGCCGTTTTTCATAACCTTTGGTGACACCCTCAACCATGTTATTGACGAGCGCTCGAGTCAGTCCATGAAGAGACCTCGACAGCCTCGCGTCGTCATCCCTCGAAACACGAATAATTGCTGCAGAGTCGTCTACATCTACACGTACCGCCGGGTGGTGCTCATGCTCCAGCTTGCCGAGTGGACCTTCAACCGATACTAAACGGCTGTCGACCTTCACATTGACACCTTGGGGGATGGCAACGGGCGATTTACCTATTCGTGACATGCTGGAAACCTTTCTCTCGACTCAGCGACAACCATCGGACTGAGTGCATCGATACCGAACTTACAATTTCTTTCTCAAAACTCACCACAGTTCACACAAAACTTCACCACCAAGTTTTCGCTGCCGAGCCTCTCTATCACTCACGACACCACTTGAGGTGGAGAGAATTGATATACCAAGCCCACCAAGAATAGGACGTAGACGGGCCGACCTGCTGTAGACGCGTCTGCCTGGCGTGCTAATCCTTTTGATATGACGGATTAACCGCTCACCATTCGGACCATATTTCAATTCAAGCTGGAGCACCGGAGCCGGCGTGGACTCGACTTCGCGCCAATCCCAAATGAATCCTTCTTTTTTCAATACATCTGCCAGGCCACGCTTCACCTTCGAAAAGGGCACGTCTACCGTTGGCCGTTCAACACGAACAGCGTTTCGGATACGAGTGAGCATGTCGGCTATCGGGTCGGTCATCATATGATTTCGTTCCTACCAACTGGCCTTACGAACACCCGGAATGTTGCCTTGATCAGCCAACTTCCGGAAACAAATGCGACAGGTTCCAAACTTGCGGTATACCGCTCGAGGCCTGCCACACAGCATGCATCGACGAATAGTTCGGGTCGAAAATTTTGGTGGCCGCTTTGCAGCGGCAATTTTGGATTTACTTGCCATAATCTTTGCCAACCGTCACCACTAAATATTGACGGCATTAGGTTATTTTCAGAACTGCTACGCCGCAGTTCCTCCTTCCTCCTCAGTTTTCTTCATAGGAAGTCCCATCGCTCGCAACAGGACTCTGGCATCATCATCACAATGAGCTGTTGTCACCAAGGTAATATTCATACCCTGCGGGCGAGTGAACTTGTCAGGATTGATTTCCGGAAAAACCATTTGCTCTGATAAGCCAAGGCTATAGTTACCGCAACCGTCAAACGCGGTTGCCGACAAGCCACGAAAGTCCCTTACTCGCGGAAGTGCCATCGAGATAAGACGATCGAGAAACTCGTACATTCTGCGGCCCCTCAGCGTGACTTTACATCCAATTGGCAGATCCTCTCGCAATTTAAAACCGGACACGGCTTTTCGTGAGAGCGTCGCCACAGGCTTTTGACCCGCGATCTGACCAAGTGCTGACATCGCTTCTTCAAGATGCTTTTTCTCTGTAACTGCCGTCCCGACGCCCATATTGATCACAATCTTCTCGATCTGTGGAATCGCGTGAGGATTCTTTTTGGACAGCTCGCTTGCAAGTGCTGGACGGACCGTATTGTTGTAGATCTCCTGCAGCCTCGGTGTTCCCGAGGCAGATTCACTTTCTGAACCTTTTGCAGATTTTGACTTTTTTGCCATTTCCGTTTCCCTTAATTCAACCGTATCCGTAAATCTGTCGTCTTGCCTGATTCCTTAATTATCAACACTACTCACCAAACTAAAAAGTACCTTCAACTACCTTCAGCTGGCCCTCGATCGACCAACCTCGCCAAGGTCACCCTGACACTTCCGACAGACTCGTTTTTTTGTTCCGTCCGCCAGAGCAACACCGAGACGCGATGCTTTCCCACAAGCAGAACAGACGAGCAAGACGTTCGATGCATCAATCGGCATTTCCTTGCTAAGTCGTCCCCCTTGAGGATTCTTCTGACTTCTTTTTATATGGCGATAGACCCGGTTCACTCCCTCAACGACAAGTTTGCCGCTGGCTGAATCCACCGAGAGGACACGCGCACGCGTACCACGAGAGTTACCCGATCGAACTTCAACTGTGTCACCTGTACGAATCAACATCAAATCACCTCACTTGCCAGACTCACAATTTTCATGAAATTACGGTCTCGCAACTCACGGGCTACGGCACCAAATATTCGAGTACCCCTAGGATTTTTATCACTGTCAACAATCACGCAGGCATTGGAATCAAACCGTACGTAACTCCCGTCAGTTCGGCGAGTCGGGCTCTTCACGCGGACAATAACCGCTTTCACAACCGCCTTCTTTTTGACATCACTTCCAGGAATAACACTTTTCACGCTACAGACAATTACATCTCCAAGCCCAGCGGTTCGCTTCTTGCTACCACCGAGAACCTTGAAGCACATAACTTCTTTTGCACCTGTGTTATCAGCGACTGTGAGCCGCGACTGCATCTGAATCATCCGTCGACTCCCTCTTCATCACCTGCACCGCCTGCAGTCGCCTCACTAGCCTGACCTGTCGCCTTTGCTTCTTCGTCACGAACTGATGCCTCACGCATCTCCGTAGCTCTTGCTCCAGACCGCAATGCTGCCAAGTCAACCGCCGTACTTTTTGCGACAACCCGAACCAATTCCCAACGTTTTGTCTTACTTCGCGGAGGACACTCCATGATCTCAACGAGATCACCGGGAGCCGACTCGTTCGCCTCGTCATGCACATGGCAGACAGTTCTGCTATGCAAAATTCGGCCATATTTTGGATGGCGAATAATACGAGGAATCTCCACCCGTCGCGTTTTACTTGCTGCAGCACTTGTTACTGTGCCGGTTTCAACTTTTTTTGGCATACCTGTTTATCCTAGCGGGCTCGTTCCGCTGATTACGTTTTTGTTTCTTGTTGACTAAGCCACTGACGTGCTCTTACGCCTTCGTTCAAACCTATTTAATTAGTACTCACTTTAGAGGCTGAATCAGCGTCCGCACTTGTTCCTTCACCGGAAGCACCAGCCTCTCGACTCCGCTCTCCTAAAACTGTCTGACAACGAGCAATGAGTTTCCTCTGTTTTCGCATTTCAGACGGGGCAGCTAGCTTTTCCGTCTGAGACTGAATCCGTAGACGAAACAGCGATTCAGCTGCGTCTTTCCAGACAAGCCGAATCTGCTCGTCACTCATTTCTCGTAATTCTGTTGCCTTCGTCATCGATTAATTTCTTTTCTGAACAGAGACCGTCGGATTCTATGGACACACCGAAATCGGATTCTCCTGAACTACATTGTCCTCTTTTTTACCATTCGCACTCGTACCGGCATCTTGTGAGCAAGCCGTGCAAAGCACACCTTTGCAACATCTTCTGTCACACCACCAATCTCAAAGAGAACCGTCCCAGGACGAATAACTGCAGCCCAGAAATCCGGTTCGCCTTTCCCTTTACCCATACGGGTTTCCAATGGGATGGAGGTAATTGATTTATGCGGAAACACGCGTATATACAGTCGTCCACCGCCCCGCAGATACTGCTGGGCGGCAATTCGGCCGGCCTCAATCGTGGCAGCAGGAAGCCACCCCGGTTGTTCGGCTTGGAGGCCGAATTCACCGAAGATGACCCTGTTTCCACGAGTCGCCTCACCTCTTATACGACCTCTTTGGCTTTTTCGGTGTTTGACCCTCTTGGGCATCAGCGGCATCGCCGTTCTCCTCGTACATCCCTTGGTTCACCCACACCTGAACACCGATGTGTCCCTGTGCTGTTAGTGCTTCACAAAATCCGTAATCAATCTTTGCTCGTATCGTTGACAGGGGCATCGATCCCGCAATGCTTTTCTCGCGTCGCGACATTTCGGCCCCACCTAGTCTGCCTGCCAACTGAATTTTGACGCCTTTCGCGCCAGCATCCATTGTGCTCTCAATTGTTCGTTTCAATGTCCTTCGAAAGGCAGCCCGCTTCACCAGCTGATCTGCAATATCTTCCGCGACAAGTTGTGCCTGAATTTCAGGGCGAGTGATCTCTTCGACCTTCAGGTTCACTCTTCGACCAAGCAGCTCTTGCAACTCGTCTTGTAAACGGTCAACCTCTTGCCCCTTTCGGCCAATAATCACTCCAGGTCGAGCAGAATGAAGAATGACCTTCACCTCGTCCCGCGTTCGCTCTATCTCGACCTTTGCAATAGCCGCTGAACGATACTTTTTCTTCATGAAGCGACGAACTTTAAAGTCTTCGAGCAGCAAGCCTCGAAACTCTTTCTTGGGCGCATACCAACGGCTCTTCCACGGCTCGGTAATGCCGGTGCGGAATCCAGTTGGATTTACTTTTTGACCCATTTTCTTTTCCCTTTTGTGTTTTCCGAGTGACCAGTCAGCGACCGTGACTATTCCTCAGTTCCTGCTTCACCAGAGGTTTGGCTGCCGTCGGAACTTGCCACGGCGACCGTATCCAGTGAAACCTTAATATGTGACATCCTTTTCTTGATTTCGTAGGCCATGCCACGCGCTCTTGGCTGATACCGCTTAAACATCGGACCACCATCGATTCGTGCATCGACCACGACAAGATCATCGACACCAGGAGCCTGCTGATGTTCAGCATTCCCAAGTGCACTTTTAATAACTTTCTCCAACATGCGAGCACCACGGTGTGGCTGGAAACGCAGGATATCCAATGCCTCGTCTGCAAACTTGCCGCGAACAAGGCTGGCAAGATGCCGCACCTTACGGGCACTGATCCGGGCATATTTGTGCGTTGCTGTATAGGCCATGAATACCTCGTTTACTTTCCCTTCCCGCCATGACCCCGGAAGGTACGGCTGGGTGAAAACTCTCCAAGCTTGTGACCAACCATGTCCTCTGTCACAAACACCTTCAGGTGCTGCTTACCATTATGAACCATGAAGGTCAGCCCTATAAATTCGGGCACAATCGTACAAGCACGTGACCATGTCTTGATCGGGTCACGATCACCACCAGACAGTTGCTTCTCGACTTTCTCATAAAGCCGAGGATCAACGAATGGTCCTTTTTTCGAACTGCGTCCCATGATCTACTTTCCAGTTACCTGATTCACACCTACGTGTCGCTGCTTTTTCGTCTATATCTTAAAGTTTGATTTCTACTTCACCCGAATCTGCCCGTACCGCTTACTCTTTCGGCGACGGATAATTGATGCGCCTGATGGCTTCCGAGGCTTTCTCGTTCCGCCTCCCTTTGCACTTTTGCCTGAGGGGCTGACAGGATGACGACCACCTTTTGTTCTACCCTCACCACCACCATGCGGATGATCAATCGGGTTCATTGCTGTGCCACGGACATGAGGTCGCCTGCCGAGCCAACGGCTTCGACCAGCTTTTCCAAGCCGGACATTCATATGCTCTGAGTTTCCGATAGCTCCAATAGTTGCACGGCAGGCTGCCGGAACACGACGGATTTCGCCGGAAGGCAGGGAGATCTGAGCCCACCCTGCTTCGCGAGCCATAAGCGTGGCTGATGTTCCTGCCGACCTGCAGAGCCGACCACCACGACCAGGCTGAAGTTCAATGTTGTGAATTGTAGTGCTCAGAGGAATTGCCGATAGAGGCAACGAATTGCCAACTTCAGGACTCGCATCCGCGCCACTCACAACCGTACTGCCAACCTCAAGTCCATCAGGGGAAAGGATGAATCGCTTTTCGCCATCGACATAGTGAATGAGGGCTATGCGGCATGTTCGATTTGGATCGTATTGAACAGAGTTAACCTTGCCAGGAATACCATCTTTATTGCGACGGAAATCAATAAGACGGTAATGCTGCATATGGCCGCCACCGCGATGACGGGATGTGATTTTCCCTTGATTATTCCGGCCGCCGGTTTTTTTCTTCCGTACTCGCAAGTTCTTAGGAACGTCTGCACCCGGGGTCAATTCAGCAAAGTCCGACACACTCGCGGTGCGGCGTCCGGCACTTGTCGGCTTGTAAATTCGAATTCCCATAAGTCAGTACTTCCCGTCGCTATGTTCTTTTTTCAACCTGTACTCAAAATCGTTGCGGCAAAACCTAGAAGAGCGTAATTTTGTCCTCTGCATTGAGAGTCACTATTGCTTTTTTCCATGGTTTCGTGCTCCCTCGCCGCATCCGACTGCGACGCATCTTCCCAAGCCTATTTTGCACCGCCACCTTGCTGACTCGCACCTGAAACAACTCTTCGATTGCATGGCGAACGTCTGCCTTACTCGCCGCTGTCGCAACTTCAAACGCATACGCATTGTTACGATTCGCACGATGCATACCCTTCTCTGTCACCAACGGCCGTATAATGACCTGATGGGGGGCTAGATTAGGATTCAGTTTTGGTGCAGGGGGGATTGGAACCGCCATGAGCTACGCTTCTCCTTCTTGCTTGCCTTGAGACGCCGCGCGACTCCGAGCAGAAGCTTTCGCACTCTTGCGGCCACCTTGCTTGCGAGCTGACCTGGTTCGGCTGCTCTCACGAAGTCGTTTAGTCTCTTCCCGAAACGCATCTATTGCCGCAGTAGTCATCACAATCGCTCTCGGCTGGAGGATTGACAAGGCATTTAGTTCAGCAACGGGCGAGACAGTAACGCCCTGAATGTTTCGTGCGCTCTTCCAAAGGTTACCGTCATGGGCATCCGAAGAAACCAAGACGGTTTTGCCGGCCATGCCTAGCGAATTGAGCGTCGCCACCATTGACTTCGTCTTGGGAGAGTCAAAATCAAGGCTCTCAACAAGCGTTACTTCTTCATCTGCGAGACGAGCCGCTAACGCCATTCGAGTGGCTGACTGAAGCGCTTTTCGTGGCATCCTCCAACTAAAATCTCGTGGGCGTTTTGCGAATATATGCCCACCACCGCGACGAACACCACTTCTTTTCGAACCAGCACGGGCATTTCCGGTGCCCTTCTGGCGATACATTTTTTTTGTCGTGCCGGAAACCTCTCCCCGACTCTTTGTACGAAATGTGCCTTGTCGAAGATTAGCTTGATACATCACAACCGCATCGTGCAACAATTGCTTGTTGATTTTGGGAGACAACTCTGACGGGTCGATCTCGTATTTACCAACTTGTTTTCCGGCTGCGTTATAGACAGTGAGGTTCATTTTGCACCCTTCTTCTTCGTAGTGGGCGTTCCAACACCACCCGAACGCTTCACTTTGTTGGTTTGCCGAACAACGACATAACCACCATTCGGCCCAGGTACTGCGCCTCGCACCACCAGAAGATTCCGATCGCTGTCGATATCCACAAGACGAAGATTTCTCATAGTGGACCGCTCATTTCCAAAGCGTCCAGCCATCTTCTTTCCCTTGAAGAGACGACCAGGGGACTGACACATTCCAGTACCACCCTGATGCCGATGCACTTTCTTCACGCCATGACTTGCTCGCTGCCCACTAAAGCCATGACGCTTCATAACACCAGCGGTTCCCCGGCCTTTAGATACGCCGATCACATCAACGGCATCACATCCTTCGAAAACTGAAACTGTAATTTTTTGGCCCACACGAGCCTTTGTTTCACCACGAAACTCTCTAACAAAACGTTGTGGCTCACAGTCAGCCTTGGCCACCATTTCGACCCCGGCATGACTTCGTTTCTTTGCACGCTTACTATCAAGTTTGACAACCTGACCACGCACAGAACGACTTGCTAGACGGCGGGGCTTATCTCTGTAACCGACCTGAATGGCATCATAGCCATCTCGCTCAGCGGAACGGGAAAGGAGCACTGTGCAGGGGCCTGCCTCAATAACAGTTACCGGAACAACTGTGCCATCCTCATCAAAAACTTGGGTCATCCCAACTTTACGACCCAACAGACCTTTTCGCCCCATTTCTGCCGGCTCAGGTGCCGTAGCAACCGCAGATGCATCGCTATCCGACTGGCTTTCAGGTGTTTCGTCTTTTTGATCTTCTGCAGCCATATTTTTCTCTCTAATGGATGCTTCGTCAGCCAAGGCCAACAAAGCATCTTTCGTCACACCTGAAGCCTCTTAGCTGCGGGAGAAGTCGTTTCCCTTCGACCCTTACCCGCGAAGCCTTCCAAGCATGAACTTTGCGCTCCTAGTTTGCGTTTTCTTTACCCTTGAAACCCGCAGGCTTCACTCTCATCCTTCAACCTCAACGAGTTACGCCGAAGAGGCCTTAATCTTGATATCTACACCAGCCGGGAGGCTCAGTTTATTAAGAGCCTCAATCGTCTTGGCCGTCGCCTGAACAATATCGACAACCCGCTTATGCGTTCGAATCTCGTACTGCTGGCGGGCCTTCTTATCAACATGCGGGCCCGAAAGCACCGTGTACCGTTCAATTCGTGTTGGAAGTGGTATTGGTCCATGTACCTCTGAATTTGTTCGCTTGGCCGTATCAACGATCTCTGCAGCACTCTGGTCGAGTACCGCATGGTCATACGCTTCCATACGAATGCGAATTATTTCCTGCGTCGGCGCAGCCACGGCAAAACTCCAATTCCACTTTCTCTGAACACTGTCCTGACCACTGCTCTGTGAATGCCACCTTTTTTCACACTAAAATGTGAGTGCGTGACGTCGACAGGACTGTCGCCGAGACTAAAAAAAGCCGTCGAAACGGCAAACTCCACCTCGGCCAAGCCCAATGAGGAACCGGGGGCCATCTGTGAAGGAACCTCGAAATGTAAGACCGCAGAGTAGGGATGTCAACACACCGGCTTGTTTTTCGGAGTATTCTGTGCACCGCCGGTCCATCTGGTCAGACAAATGACTCAGCGGTTTCCGCAGATGCCGGTCCATACTTCAACGGAGCCATTGTAAAGCTTGCCCTGCCCTGACTCACACTCCGAACGGCCGCTGAGTAACCAAACATCTCGGCAAGTGGAGCTTCGGCGGTCAGAACGTTCATGCCGCTTCGTATTTCAGTCGCTGTAATAATGGCTCGACGCTGCTGCAAATCATTTATCACATCGCCCAAATGCTCTTCTGGCACACTCACCTCAATCCGCATGACCGGCTCCAAAAGGACTGTTCCAGCCGCTTCGAGCATCTGTTCAATACCATCAGCAGCGGCGATTCGAATGGCGACATCTGTCGGGAGTGGCTCAGGAACTGTCGTTTCACGTACTACAATCCGTACGCCCCAGAGCGGACACCCCTTCAGCCCTCCTCTTTCAGCACTCTCTCGCACAGATTCAGTCATTATGCGAGCAACTTCAGCAAGCTGCTCAGACTCGGGAAACCAGCCCTGCTCGACAGTCACGCCAGACTGCTCGCCTGTCGGTTCAGCAGCGAGCGCGACCGTGGCCTCAAGCGTCTGCCCAGCCACCTGGCGATTCGATTCACCCCGCACTCGTACTGATTTCGCGAGCGTTTCTTTGTAGCTCACCCGAGGCTTATGAACCCGACAATGGAGGTTAAATTCTCGTTCCAGCCGATGACGGATGACCTCGAGATGCAGTTCGCCCATTCCAGATATCAGTGTTTGCCCAGTTTCTTCACTCTCAATCGCCCGAAACGTAGGATCTTGTCGCTTCATCATTTCAAGTGTCTCGGAGAGTTTTTTTCTCTCAAGACTTGT
>CAJQGO010000246.1 GCA_905477565.1 uncultured Planctomycetota bacterium | reverse complement strand
TTGGTAACTTCCGCAACAAATATCCCGCCACGTGCTGCTCTGCCTTTCGCATCCGTGGCGGGGTATTGTGCATCAGAAAATACAAGTGACGTCATTCATGGCAACTAGAAAAATCTCTTGTGTGGACCCGTCAGCAGGTTTTCATGGTTCTCCTGCTGACGGGTTTTTTAAACGGTCAGTAAACATAGATTCCAAACTGTTCGTCACGATTGCCAGTGAGGCCATTCTAGGGTGTGAGAAGACTCGTGTTCCTGGCCACGAAGCTGCTGAACTATTTGAAGAATTGAAGTCAGAGATGGATGATCAAACAAATGGCTTCATCCCGGATCGTGTGAGCAAAAGCGGTAATTTCTCGTCCTGAGTGTTGCGTCAGCAGTCGTTGAGGTTTCAGAACTGGCGACAAGCTGTTGGAATGCCGATACCTAGTATCGGTGGTCATACTCTTCTGTAGGCGGAGGAAACAAAATGAATTTTTCTATCTTTGCTCAACAAGTACAAGGCGACCCCAGCCCTATTGCTGGACTGTTTGGTCTGGCCGTTTTTGTTGCGATAGTTGCCTCTTGGTGGAAGGTTTTTACCAAAGGTGGACAGCCCGGCTGGGGAGCTCTGATACCAATTTACAATTTGTATCTCATTCTCAAGATGATTGGACGCCCTGGGTGGTGGTTGTTGCTCCTGTTCATACCGGTTGTAAATGTTGTTGTCGCAATAGTCATCACTCATGGAATATCCACAAGTTTTGGAAAAGGTATTCCGTTCACAATCGGTCTTATGTTTCTGCCATTCATTTTCTATCCAATTCTTGCTTGGTCGGATGCTGTTTACACGGAACCGGCTCAGGCGTCGTAACGTCTTGAGACAATGGCAAGAAAGATGAAGAATTGGCCCAAGCCCAGAGAAAGTGATAGTTTCCTTTTAACAAAAGAGCAAACAACACGCCTCCGATGGGTCGTAGCTAGTGCAGAACTAGGCAGGGAAAGTGGCTTCCAAAAAAAACTAGTGGATATCGCATTGAATACTGATTGTCAAACTACTCGTCACATTCAATTCCTCGATATGCATACCCACCATCAACTCGTAGAACACTTCCTGTCATGTAGCTAGAAGCCTTCGATGCCAGCAGAAGGAGCGCCCCGGTAAGTTCCTCAGGATCAGCAGCTCTTCCCATTGGAATTGCCTTGCGCCAATGGGCTCCTTGTGGACCATTTAAAATGTCTTGAACCATTGGTGTCGCAAGCCAGCCGGGTGCCAGGCAGTTTACACGAATGTTTGTTTTCACTAACTCCATTGCCATGTTTCGTGTCAGGTGTTCAACTCCAGCTTTGGAAGTTGCATAGTGAATTCGTTTTCGCTGGGATCGACCACCGAGAGATGATGAAATGTTGACAATGCGACCAGCAGTCTGCTTCTTAATCATAAATTCAGCCACAGACGTCGACACATGCCAAGTTGCTTTTAGATTGACGTTCATGACCGCGTCCCATTCTGCTGCCTTAATTTCAAACATAGGGTCATCGGCACCGAGAATCCCGGCACTATTGACCAGCACATCGAGGCGACCGTGTTCGTTATCTATTTTTTCAATCAGTTGGTGAATTGCATCGGCATCAGTTACATCGCATTCATAAGCAGTTGCCTGCTGGTCTTGCTTTCGAAGGTTTTCAGCGAGGTCTTGTATTGATGTTAAATTCTGGTCCACAAGTACGACGCTGGCCTGTGCGGATGCAAGAATTTTTGCGAGTTCGCTTCCCAAGCCACCACCAGCACCAGTGATGACAGCGATTTCACCTGTCAATAAGAATTGATCGAGAACGGACATCAACATCTCCAAGCTAAAACAGGTAGTGGCCTGCATCGTCTGCTACAAAGCTTCAAGTATGTAAAATTTTCTGCTATTCGCTATTTGTGCAATCAGTCGTGGCGAGAAGATTTCAACTTCCGACTTCTATCATCCGAAAGAAGTCGCATTCGCCTCTAAGAAACAACCAAGAGCACAAAACTGCCGCAAGACAAAGCGTTTTCAAAATCATACGGCTTCGTTGAGGTGGTGTAAATCGATCGTTTCGATCACTTGTCGGCAAAACAACGGCGAAAGAAGACCGCTATTTTACGCTATCTCTAAAATGCCTTGTGTTCTGCGATTGGTTCTCGTGTAGCCTCATCAGGATCGTACGGTTTAGGCTTTATCCCATGGGATTGAGGAAATAACCGAACTGATACACCTTCAGATTGAGAGGCTGCTGCTAATGAGTCTTGATCTATTTTTGGGGTTCGCGGTAGTGGTCGCTTTGTTGGCGATATTGGTTTTCTATTTCTCCTCGCCGCGTTCCGACGTTTGACTGCCTTGTCAGGATCGTAGGAGGGTAGATTGTGGAAATCGAAGTTTTCTACTTGGCGAAGATGGTTGCCGCCGCTGTGGGCTTAATGCTTGCCTTTCTTGGCGTGGCGGCACTTCTTTTCTGCCTTGTTTTTGTTTTCTATATTTGTTTTTCACCAATACCGTCGTCTGGCGGCATTGGGCCTCTGACAGGGTTATGGTTCGATACAATTTTTCCGAAGAAACCGAATATGACCAGCCAGGTAGTCTCTTCCAGTGAATAATGACTGTGATTTTATACGTCGCACCTACCCTCTACTCTCTGTGGCGAGCACAGGATTCGACATGATTTCTTACTTGTTGACCGGGAAATAGTCGACAAGTAAGAATTATTTATTCCAAATCTCGGTTTTGGTGGTAAAGTATCTCTACAGAGTTTCGGATTGGACAATTCCGTTCAGGCGAATGCTGCTCAACTTTTTAGGAAACATAATGGCCGAAGGCACTATAAAGCGACTTACTGACAAAGGTTTTGGGTTTATTGACGTTGGCACTGGCAAGGATTTGTTCTTTCATTCCAACAGTGTTGAGGGAACAACGTATAACGAACTTCGAGAAGGACAACGCGTTTCTTTCAACGAAGCTCAAGGGCAAAAAGGCCCGTGTGCCGAAAACGTTCAACTCGCCAACGAGTAAGAATTATATCGGGTAATTATTGGTAAAGAACGTGCCTCTTAGGCCTGCCGGCAGATCATGCCTCCACGGCTTCTGATGCGCTGTCTTGTCATTTTCACAAACATAAGTGCCTCGCGTGCCCGTCGGTTTGCATAGTCTGAGCGACCCACGCTCGCATTCTGTGGTGGACCTCAACGGACTCTCATGATCCGGACCTGCCGCAATGTTTGCAGTTCGTCAATAGCGGCGTCACGTTTGAAGGGATCATATCTGCAGCCTCGCTGTGGACTTTGACAAGATTTGACCACCCTGCTGTCGACTCACATTCTCAGGTAGCACCCTTCCGTTTCATGTGGTGTTGGTAGGGTACCGTGCTTCATCTGTCCCGTCGTAGTACCTCCAAGATTTGATACCGGCGAAACGTTTTCAGTTTCACCGTTATGGTTAGCAAACCAAGTTCTGAACTGCACGACCACGACGGTTGATCGGTACGCGTTTTGCAGTTTCTATAGGCTTTCTGCGTTTTCGGCAATCAGTCGGGGCGAGAAGATTCGAACTTCCGACCTCTACGTCCCGAAAGGGTAGGCACCCCCGCATAAGAAACAGAGAACAGCCTGTAATCCGGCGTTAAATAAAAAATACAAAAACATTACAGCAGTGTAAACGTTTCATTTGTTGCATAAAGCGGGGACAAAAGAAAACTACATATCATGGTCTTCCGTTGAGCAGAAAGAAGCCATGTATGCCTGTTGATTTGCAATGATTTCCAACGCTGCCGCGTCCTGTGAGGAAAGCACCGGTGCAGGGTGCTCCTTAGCAGGGGAGGGGTGCATTTTCTCCGCTGCGCTTTCTGCATGTTCTGGCATTAGACGCAATCTTTTCCACGTGAACTTCTACAGGCCGTCTGTGCGCCTTCTGGCTAGCCCTACGGCGTCCTGAACCGGCCTGCTTTGCGTTCGTAATATCCCTACGCAACTTGGCCCGTCCGTAGGTTTCGTCATTTCCCTGCGGGCGGGCTTTCTCATGCGCAGTCTGATAAACTGCACCTATGCAAGACGATCCACCACAAGACGATGACGATGCCGTGTTGGATAATGCACCAGTCTACGTAAGTTGCTCATACAAGAACCTGCTCAAAATTCCGAAAACGAAAAAGGAAGTCGTTGAGCGGTTGCTTGAGTTTTTCTCAGCATTTGTAACGTTTTATATCGGCTGGCGAGTGATCTTCTGGCTCTGTCCATGGCTCGCCCCACTGTTGACTTATCTCTTCACGTAAAAACCATGCCGAAAGAGTAAACGGGGGATAGACGATGCAAGACGATCCACCACAAGACGAACCGGAACATAAGGTAGAAAGTTTCATACTAAATTTCTGAATCCAAAGAATAAACGTCCTAAAGAGGTGGACGTCTCGCGCCTCTCTGAAGAGGAATTAGCGGAGTATTTCAGAGATTCTGGAAATGGCGGGCCGATACTTTGGATGTTTCTTGGTTTTGTTGTCCTGTTCGGGTTGGCCCAGTTAGTCATTTGGTTTCCTTGGCTTTGGAAGATGTAATCACCCATGCAAGACGATCCACCTGATCCTGATGACGACGATCTGTCCGACATGCTGGACGACGCACCCACCACACCACCAAATATGTACGGGGAGGAATGATGGCAAACGAAGCAGACGAGACCCCAGAGGAGATTGTGGAACACTTGGCCGAATTGGGTTTCCATTCACAAGACGATGATCCTCAAGACGACGGACTGGAGGATTTTCTAGAAGATGCACCAACCACGCCACCAAATTATTACGGGGATCACCCTGGTTGTAAGATCACGGTACACAAACCTAAACCAAGGTAAAAACGCTTTCGACTGCGCATTTTCTTCAGGATGTCGTCGGCCTGCTACTTGTCCAAACCCTCATGCAACTGATTAAACCGCTGTAGGCGTTTGCTGTAGACTTTGTCCGAATGTCCGAAAGTTTTTACTCCAAAGGGGGAAAGCATTAATAAAAAGAGTGAGGCCATAAAAGGGGCGTTTTTTGGCGCTGTAGTTGCGGATGCACTTTGTTTGGGAAGTCATTACGAGTATGACGCCCAAAAGATTTATGAGGCCTATGGCAAAAAACCGATTGAGAAATTCATGTCGCCCGGTGAAATGATGGGCGGTCAAACTCATGGCATTGGATGGGGCGAGAGAAACTATCATCCTGGTAAAAAAGCGGGCGGCACAACCGACTACGGCGATTATAATATTTTGGTCTTAGAGCATTTGGCGGAAATAGCTGATCCACCCAGACCGTTCAGTGTCGCCGCGTTGATTCCCCACTGGATGAACCGCCTTGAACAGAGTTGGGGTTCATGGATCTGTACCATGACGCAAGAGACCTATGCCCAAGTCAAACAAGGCGTTCCGGCTGAACATTTGGGCGGCATATCCAATGCCATGGCCATTCGCCATGTCGCAGCCCATGCCTATTATGATTTGGAAGAGGAGCTTGTTGATGTTGCCAGAAAGTCGATGTTTACGCACAAAGA
>CAJQGO010000245.1 GCA_905477565.1 uncultured Planctomycetota bacterium | reverse complement strand
CGGAATTCTTGCCGATAGAGATCTCCGAGTCGGATTGCAAGTGACCGACCGACTTTATCCCTGTAACAGGGCCCAATACCCCTCCCCGTCGTTCCAATGGATTCGCCACCAGAAAGACTGCCATTAAGAATCCCATCTTCAATGACATGCCATGGGAAAACAACATGAGCTCGATCACTGAGCCGTAGTTTGTCAGCGACTTTGATGCCTCGTGACTCAAGCATGTCAATCTCACGTATTGCACTCGCAGGGTCGAGAACAACACCACCAGTTACAACACAGGTAACATTGTCTCGAAGGATACCACTCGGAATCAAGGAGAGTTTCCATGTTTCCCCATCCGAGACCACGGTGTGACCAGCATTTGCGCCGCCTTGGTACCGAACAACGACATCATGTTTTTCTGTCAGAATGTCGACAAGTTTGCCTTTGGCTTCATCGCCCCATTGCAAACCGATGACGCAGGTTCCGGGCACGCTGGATTCCCCTCACTTCGAGAATTTCTTTTAGGCGGCGAACGGAACGCCACATTTATAAGAAAATGAGTCTAAAACTAGGTTTTTTGTGGTCAAGCGGTTGGTGAGTAGGCCGCTTTAGTCTCATGGTTTTGCCATCATTCGATGGGTAGCCCCTTAGAGTAGGCAGCTACGGAATGTAAGATTCCGTGATGCGTGAAGGTGAAAATATTTCCTGTTCTTACAGAAAGTCATTCACGGGCTCTCAAACAAGAACGTATTCATTAGTTTTTGATTATTCATGGTAAAGCACGGAACTGGCCAGGTTTTTCATGTGACCGATGATGAAAGTGGGTGCACACTCGCAGCGTATTTAAGAGAGCAAGTAGGTGGCACGAGTTGGGCGGTTGCTGAACGGTGGATTCGGAATCGGCGCATCACAATTCATGGCAATGTCTGTGTAGATGCCGCCCGGCGTCTAAAGACAGGCGAGGTCGTGAAGTTTCTTGACGTGCCTGCTGCCGCACCACCCGGGCCGCAAGATGTGAAAATTGTTCATCTCGATGATCATGTTGTCGTTGTTCATAAGCCTGCGGGTCTCACGACTACTCGGCATCATGAAGAGGCAGGATGGCCTACCCGTCGCCGCCAGTTGCAGCCAACTCTTGATGAACTTCTTCCAGCAGTAATAGGACGATTCTTAAAAGCAGCGAGACAAGGTAAATGGAAGAGCGGTTTAAAAAAAGAAAGACTGCATCGCTCGGGTCAAGTTCGAGCGGTTCATCGAATTGATCGCGAAACAAGCGGGCTCCTTGTGTTTGCCCGAACGGTGCCAGCCGGAAGAATTTTGGCCGAGCAGTTTCGACAGCATACGACTCGGCGTAAATACCTCGCCGTTGCCGTTGGTCGTGTTGGTAAAGGTACTATCATGTCGAGTCTTGTGCGGGATCGGGGTGATGGCCGCCGGGGTTCAATAGTTGATGGGAAAGGAAAGCATGCGGTCACTCATGTTCAGCCGTGTGAACATTTTGGAGATGCATATACGTTGGTCGAGTGTCGTCTGGAGACAGGAAGGACGCATCAAATCCGAATCCATCTCGCTGAAAGTGGGCACCCCATTTGTGGTGAACGGGTCTATTCGGCTCCATTGGGATCTGAACTGAAAGACCAATCGCTCGCACCGCGGGTGGCTTTACATGCTGCTGAATTAGGGTTCGTCCATCCAGTCACCGGTGACGAGATGCTTTTTCACTCCCAGCTTCCCAAAGATCTACAGGATGTCCTGAAAAGATTGGCAAAAATTCATGGTCAAGAAATCATAGAGCCTCCTCGCAAACCACCAGTTTGCTGATTTTGGACCAGGGTGGGAATAATAAAGGCCAGTAACAATTCTTTTGGAGGCGTAGCGTGAGAATTATTCAAGGAATTCTTTCCTGTGTTGGCAGGCTGATGATCTCTATTATCTTTCTGCTGAGTGCATTCGGAAACAAAATTTTGAATTTCAGTAGTGTTGCTGACCTGATGGCGGCACAAGGTATGCCTCAGGATGAAATTCTGGGAATACCTGCTCATAAGTATTTACTGTGTGGTGCGATAGTATTTTTGATTCTCGGAGGACTTTCGGTCGCTGCCGGGTTTAAAGCTCGTCTTGGTGCGTGCATGCTCCTTCTCTTTCTTGCTGGAGCAACGTACTATTTTCACGACTTCTGGAACGCAGAGGCTGATCAAAAGCCGACCGAAATGATTCAATTTCTCAAGAACCTGGCACTGAGTGGCACAATGCTATTTATCATTGCCAACGGAGCGGGACCAGGAAGTCTTGACCAAAGAAAGAAGTTTAAGAGCAAGCGTGGTGACAACACGCATGGTAGCCAAGGGCCGGACAGAAAAAAGACTAGCAATTTGGATTCAAAGTCTCCCAAACCACTTCACAATCTGAGGGGCACGACTCCGGATGCTGACGATCAGTCAACACAGCTACCCGGCTAGGATTTGAACCTAGACTAAGGGTACCAAAAACCCTTGTGCTACCGTTACACCACCGGGTAGTGAAGTTTCTCTAGTATAGCGTGTTTTTTTCCATTCTGTTGAAGCCCAATTCGGCGTCAGTTTGAGGGGTTCTTAAAGTGCTTTGAACTCATAGGGAGATTCTTAAAATCCGGTGTATTTCTTTCTTCCAAAACCTGAAGAAGCAGCAACGCTGTTCTAATGGTTTAGTCCCCCACAACGGTCAGATCTAGTCACGATGGTGCGGGGCTACGGCAGGCGGGTCCGACAACGCGCCATGGGGATCTGAGGGCTGATTTGTTGGGCGATTTAGAATACTCGTTACAGCAAAAGAAAGTTGTTCGAGTTCTATCGCAAGATCTACGGCTACTTCTTGTACGTTGGCTGGAAGGGTGAGTGTCACAGGAGCAAAATTGACAATACCTTCGATGCCAGCCTTCACAAGATCATTGGCTGCTTCTTGTGCACGATTTGCTGGGACAACAACCATACCAAGCCGAATTCCCTTTGTTTTGACGGTTTCGGATAATTCGTCGAGGGGCTGAATCTGAATTCCCTGAATGACTTTCCCTATTTTTTTTGAATCGGCGTCAAAAGCCGCTTCGATAGAGAAATTCTGTTGACCGAAACCTTTGTACCCAAGAAGTGCAAGACCAAGATTACCTGCTCCAATCATAACGA
>CAJQGO010000244.1 GCA_905477565.1 uncultured Planctomycetota bacterium | reverse complement strand
CGGATTCTGATATCCAGTCACTCCATCGGCGGCATGGGTTTGACGAGCAAAGAAGTTGTTGTCTAACAAGCCTGAGAGCGCTAGGCCGGTAAACGAACCACCGGCCTCCCAGAAAAACTCTCGTCTGGTGTTACCACAAAATGATCCACGAGGCTTGGGGTCACTTGTACTCATTATTGATTCCACTTTTTCTTGATTTCAGAAATGAATTTTCGTACACATCAGTCGAGATAGGAAAATTCGTTAAGATTCAAAAGAAACAGGCAGTACAGTTCGAGTGATCGGCCCGGACTGATACCCTCTGTTGTTTCCAATTCATCGATTAACGCGAGCCCGTGCTGCACTTCACCGTCTGTTGGTTCACGCATCAGTGCAACCTCAATGGCACGACGCACACACGATTCCGTGTCGGCCATATCTGGACCGCCAGCTTCGCGTGCAATGCGTTCGGCAAACACTTTTGATTGGTGTTGCATGAATTCACTATTCATCATGCCAAGAGCCTGTGTGGGCTGCGTTGTGACAAACCGAACGGGACATGTTGTATCGGTATCAGCCAGATCAAAATCAGCAAGAATCGGCGTGATTAATGATCGCTTGACATGGATATACACGCTACGACGAGCCTGTTCCTCCGGTGCTGAATTCCCCCAACCATGACCCGGCTTAGACTGAGTTGCCAGTACTTCCTTAGGAATCGCAGGATAGATACCGGGACCAAACATCTTTGGATTAAAAGCACCACTGACTACATGAACGGTATCGCGTAACTCTTCAGCCGAAAGGCGTCGCATATCAAAACGCCAAAAGGACTCATTTCTTGGATCCTCTGCATATGCTTTTTCATTTGGTGTCGAAGCTGCTTGATACGCCGCTGACATCAGAATTGTTTTCTGCAGGCCTTTGAGCTGCCAATTTTGCCGAAGCAATTCTGTCGCCAACCAGTCGAGTAATTCTGGGTGCGTTGGAGGATCGCCAGCAAACCCAAAGTTACTGGGGCTTCGGACAATCCCTCGACCAAAGTGATACTGCCAAATACGGTTGGCAAGAACCCGTGCAGGCAGCGGGTTTTCTGCTGACACGATCCACTTTGCAAGGGCGAGCCGCCTGCCAGTTGAGCGACCATTTTCAGGCGACTCAATAACAGGAGCGACTGCCTTCAAAACAGATGGGAATGCCGGCTCAACAAGAAGCTCCGGAGACGTCTCAGCGTGGGGGTTTCCACGATAGAGAACAAACGTGTCCGGTGCTTTCGGTCCATATTCCGTAACAACAAGAGCGGCTGGCATTTTGGCTACTTCAGCTTTTTCTTGCTCAAGCTGTTGTGCCTTTTCGCGCCATGCTTTCAGATCTCTCTTCGTCAGTTCGTCTCGTGCCTGCTCTCCATACTCTTTGATACGTCGCTGAATAGCCTTCACTTCTCCACGGGCTTCCTGAAGCCGACGATTTGTATCAACTGCAATATCTTTCGCTTCTGCAGGTGTCATTTTTCCTTTCGGAAGTGGCTGCTCGATGAAGTCTGGATTCATCTGCCGATCGCCCATAGGCGTGATGTTCTGAAAGAATGCAAGAAGCGAGTAGTAATCTTTTTGAAGAATTGGGTCTATCTTGTGATCATGACACCGAGCACAATCGATAGTCATTGCAAGAAATGTTTTAGCCGTTGTCGCCACCACATCATCAAGTTGGTCATAGCGATGCTGGAGTTTGTCGGCTGGTTCATCGTCCCAGATACCCAAACGATAGTAGCCCGTTGCAATCAGACTTTCTGCGGTTGGCTCCAGTATTTCATCACCTGCAAGTTGTTCAATGACAAAGTCCTTGAATGGTTTATCGTCATTGAATGAGCGGATTACATAGTCACGATACCGCCATGAATGAGGCTTATTCCCATCCCGTTCATAGCTGTTCGTATCTGCGTATCGAACAAGATCCAACCAATGCCGAGCCCACTGCTCACCGTAATGCGGGGATGCCAAAAGCCTATCGACGACCCGCTCCCATGCATCTGGCGATGTGTCGGCTACAAAGTCTGCGACTTCCTGTTCTGACGGTGGCAGTCCCGTTACGTTGTAAGTCGCCCGTCGCAATAAAGTTCGACGATCTGCTTTGGGAGGGATGGGCAACGAATGCTTTGCCAGCCCCGCTTGAATAAATGCATCGATGGGGTTTGTTTCATCAGTTTCACTTCCCGATTCAAGTACTGGCACAGCGGGCCTTGTGAGTGGACGAAACGCCCAATGCTCTTTCCACTGTGCGCCGTCACGAATCCAGTCACGAAGTGCGGAAACTTCATCACGAGTAAGCCTTGCACCTTCGGGTGGCATTTGGAGATCAGGATCTGTCGAGGTCACGCGCGACAGAATCTCACTCGTATCGACATCACCTGGAACGATCGCCTGATACCCACTATCAAGTTCAGCACTTGCGGATTCTGCATGATCGAATCGTAGACCCGCTTCCTGTGTATCAGGCCCATGGCACGCAAAACATCGCTTGGCCAAGAGTGGCTGGATATCACGGGAAAAATCGGCAGCTGTCGCCTGAAGCAAACCAGAGAGGCTGAAAAAAATAGCCAGTGCCGCTCCGAGTGTTGCCGAAAGGGAAATACGTTGTGACATAGCGAATAGATTCCTCTGAAAGACTATTTCTTATTCTAAGCAAGTCTTACCGGAAACAAAAAAATAGATCAGAATCGCTCTATCTCGTGTGTTGCTTTTGTCACTCTAGAACGATGGAGACGCATATTCT
>CAJQGO010000243.1 GCA_905477565.1 uncultured Planctomycetota bacterium | reverse complement strand
AATCAACGTCTGTGGAGGCGGATCCGGCGGTTCTACTGCATCACGGGAAGTGTTCATGTGGTGTTTCAAGGGAACTGATGTGTCTCTCTATCGTACCAACGTGGCAGCATAATCGGGAAAATCGATTAAAAAATACGGATTACAGCAATCAGGCCGAGCCTGCGGGCTTTAAGCCTCCAAGTTTTCATGTTTGTCTCCAGCTAGTTTTTGACCAGCCTCCAAACGTGATCCATAATCCTTTGCGGTCACGGGATCGACCGCTGTTCGCCGCTCTGAATGTTGGCTAGAAAAACGGATTGCCTGTGCGTGCTACCACCTCTCTTCACATGTCGACCGTGACCTCTCATCGATGTCCTATTAGGCCGTGGCGCATTTCTTTCGTAAAGACTATTTTTGCCATTCTGGTAGGTGGTGTCCTCGCCATCCAGCCAACAATTTTCACCAATGCGAGTGAAGTTGCTGTTGACGATCTGGCGGTCCGGTCAACACAACTTGAGGCTGCTGGTCAATGGCCAGAGTTAGTAAGTCTTTGTGAATCAGCTGCCCGCAAAGGCAACCTGTCCAATGAGCTTTATCAGCGATACGATCTGGCAAAGATTCATTGCGACCTCGATCGTCGGTCTGCTGAGAAAGCCTACCAAGAGGCTCTTCGGCAAATTACTGAAGGGGAAGCAAGGCACCTTTTTATGGAATGCTTGGGACGCATAAACTCTCATCACGTTACCAATCCGGACTTTCATAAACTCATCAGCCGTGGTTGTTTAGCCCTTCAGGTTGCAATTAGTGATCGACGATTTCAGTCTATCCATGCACGTCAGGCGACACCGGACCGCATTGCATTACTTCAACGACATATAAAGCACATTCTTGAAGGTCGTAGCATTGCAACACTTTCTGACGCAGAGACTACTGTAATCTGGATTGCACGTGCTGCACAATCAGTAGTTGGAGTTCCCCCAGCTGTTACTTTCCTCGAGATGACTGCCGCATCTGTCGGTGGTCTTGATGAGTATTCTGCCTTTCTAACGACAGGCCAGCTCAATGACCTCTACGCTCAAATTGAGGGCAACTTTGTTGGCCTTGGTGTCGAGTTAAAAAGTGCCGAAGATGGTCTGTTGGTGGTACATGTCATTTCCGGCAGTCCTGCCGAGCGCTCTGGACTTAAAGCTGGTGATCATTTGATTGGTATCGCTGGAAAACCTATTGCTGGTTTGCATGTCGATGCAGCTGCACAACTGCTCCAAGGACCAGAAGGGTCACGTGTAACACTCGCTGTCTTACGAGGGGTTGGGCCAGCACGGGCTATGACGGTACGACGCGAGCATGTTGAAATTCCAAGCATAGAAGATGTTGAGTTGCTCGATCGCATGAATGGAATTGGATATCTTCATATTACGTCATTTCAGAAAAAAACTGCCTCTGACCTTGATACCGCAATGCGTCAGCTTGATGCCTCCGGAATGAGATCTCTTATTATTGATCTGCGAGGGAATCCTGGTGGACTTCTTTCGGCAGCTGTTGATGTGTCTGATTTATTTATTGACCGTGGCCTCGTTGTTGCAACACGGGGTCGTAGTCCTGAAGAAGATTTTAACTACACGGCAAGTCACAGTGGCACCTGGCAAACGCCACTTACCATTCTCATTGACGGTGATTCAGCAAGTTCCAGCGAAATTTTCGCCGGAGCCATTAGGGACCATGGACGTGGCAAAATCATTGGATCCCGCAGCTATGGAAAAGGATCGATTCAAGGAATTTTCCCAATGGATGTAGCAGGCGTTGGCATGCGATTGACCACTGCCCACTTCTACTCACCAACCGGCCAACCATACAGTCGAGTCGGTGTTTCACCGGATCTCTGGGTACAGCAAACCGCTCGCCCAGATGCCACTGGCCAAATTATTAAAAATGACGCAACACTCGCCACTGCATTGAATGAGATCCGAAAGACTTTAGAGCCTGTTGTCTCACAGCCGGTCGCCCGACGAATTACAGCCCGATAGATGCAACATGCATTGAATCACTGGCATTAAAAAATTTGAGCCATTCGGGTGTGATGGATAATCAGTCTTTGTCTCGTATTTCAATGATGTTCAAAACTTCATGCAAACACATCATAATCAACCTAAGAATTTCCTTGCTGAGGCAATACAAAACGAGATACAGCAACTCGGTCTTGATGTACCTGACAAGGTCATTCCTGAACTCGCTGCCTATGCCAGAATCTTATGGTCCTGGAATGATCGTCTGAATATTACTAGGCATACTGAAGTACGGCAATTTGTTCAGCGAGATGTTACTGACACCGCTGCCATATGCCCACACATAAAAACCAACGAACGGGTTCTTGACGTTGGGACAGGAGGAGGCGTACCGGGTGTCTTACTAGCTATCTTGCGTAGTGATCTCACAGTCGAATTATCAGACACGTCAGCAAAACGTATTACAGCATTAAAGTCTATTCTCGATGAAATCGGTTTATCTCTAACAGTTCACCATAAACCAGCACAACAAGTTGTTCTCGATACCAACGCCCAAGGCTGTTCATTTGATACACTCGTTGTCCGGGCTGTTGCTCCACTCCAGAAATTACTGACTTGGTTTGAACCAATCAGTAGCTCTTATGGTCGGCTTCTGGTCATCAAAGGGCCGCGATGGGAAGCCGAGAAACAAGAATCTCGCCATCGAGGATTTCTTAAAAAAGTGACGGCGCGCCGCATCGCAAACTGGCCAATTCCTGACAGTGATACCGAAAGCGTCCTACTCGAGATCAAAAGGCGGAAAAACTCTCGGTGAGATCTTGCATTGGAATACCGTGGCAAGCTAGAAATCTTAAATTCATCCGCTGACTAAAGTGTCTCTTTCAACGACTTCTCATTACTCGTATTGGCATGCATAACATTTTGTGACTCTACTATTGGTTCAACCTTTTAATTGTGTAGGCATGTTGGCCAAAAAAACTTCCACATGCGTAACAGTATTATCTTTTTCACAGTCGATAACTTCTTGAAGGTTGTGTTGACAACATTTCGAATCTACTATTTGTCAGGTGGGTTATTTTTGAATTCAAATTTTTATTGAACAACTTAAGGTGTGATTGGAAAGCCGTTGGAATACGTTATTTTATTCTTACAAGCAATGCGTGCATCATCGACTTATTCATAACCTTGAACTTACAGTGTCTCTTGCCCGAACAAGCCCCAAGAAAAAATCATAATGGATTTTTGGATTTTCCCGGATAACCTGTCTCACATCTTCTGGCTTGGTGGGCTCTGGGTTTTGCTCAGTGTTATATGGGCATTGGCGTCTATATGGATAGCCTCTGACTCTGAGATGATTTTTGGTGAGTCTTCGTGGCCATTAGCTTCTGTCTGCATAGGTGCTGTCTTTTTTTTAGTAACTATTATGTGGGGGCTCTCCACAACTCCTTATTTTGCTGTCAGCTTTATTGCTGCTCTTTTTTTCTACACCTTTTCAAGAGACAAAAAGGCACCTTTACAAGAACGCATCTTGTGTATCGCCTTTCTAAAAAAGGTTTTGATCCGACTAGCTGAAAGCCTCGGGATCAATGACGTTGAGTCTCTTCTCAATAGATCAATGAACCAACTTGCTTCAAGCAAACAAGACACTTCCGTTGTTCTCCTCAAAAAAGATGGATCGCCAATTGACGGGCAGGGAAAAGGAATTGATCGAGCTGGTTCAAAAGCTATCCAGGTTGTTCAGGGCTTATTTGAAAAAGCGATTAAGAACGGTGCTACTGACCTACACTTCGAACCAAAAAGTGGTGAAGAGATAGTTGTACGTTGTCGAGTTGACGGTGTCATGCAAAGTCTAACAACACTCTGGGCAGCAGAAGGAAAGTCATCGATTTCTGCCCTTAAAGTACTCTCGGATATGGATATCGCTGAAAGACGACGACCGCAGGATGGAACATTTGCAGTCCTTTTCAAAGGCCGTAAGTTTGATATTCGTGCAGCCTCAGGCCCGACAAACTTTGGAGAAAAAATGGCCCTGCGGCTACTCGATTCTGACGGCGCGATCGTAAAAAATGGTCTTGAAGGCATTGGAATGAGTGAGTCTGTCACAAAGAAGATGCGTCAGAT
>CAJQGO010000242.1 GCA_905477565.1 uncultured Planctomycetota bacterium | reverse complement strand
GAGCCCGGGTATGACTATCCATTGCTTGTCTGGCTTCCACAATCGGCTGATACTTCCTTTGACTTGGGTCGTACGATGATGCGAATGAGTTTGCGGAACTATCTTGCGGTGTTGCCTGCTGTTCCGTCTGATTCGGAGAGTTGCTTTCAGGCGATTGACGCAATGGTTGATCGATACAGTGTTCATCATCGTCGAGTTTATCTTATTGGAGTTGGGGCAGGTGGAGAGAATGCTTTTCGATTGGCATGTCAAAATCCAGAATCATTTGCCGGTGTTGTTTCAGTGAATGGTAAGTTTCCCGTCAATGAAGGTTTGCTTGGTCAGTTTGAGTGTGTTCGCTCGTTGCCAATGATGCTGTGCTGTGACGAAAGAGCGAACGCAGCAGATTCATTGATGGCCCGTGATATTGATAAAACACTACGACTCTTTCATGCTGCTGGTGGGCTTTTATCGCTTCGAGTGTACCGAGATAAAAGTAAAAGCAGATTTCCCCGGGTGCAGTTGGCAGATATTGTTGGTGATATTGATCGATGGATTATGGATGAGGTTTGCCGTGTGCCAAATGACCAAGTAACCGCTCTTGTCTAGTCTTGGACATGCTCAAAGTAAGAAAAGGCTCTATGATGAAGGAATCGGTAAAAGCACTGCAGTCCACCAACAATTGGGGCCATGGGGCGGCTTTGCAAGGAATCGTAGAAGACGTTGTGAGCGGTTTGCAGCGGCATCATGCTGATACGGGGGGAGCATTGCCCCATGTGGCAGTCGATGTTCCTCGTGATCATAAATTTGATGGCAATGTTGCTGTTCTGAAAGAGTTGCTCAGTGTTTGGCTCCGAGAGGCGGTGCGGGCTGCCGCTGGTAATGCAGCGATGGCACGTACTGCAGAAGTCCTGGTTACAAGTGTTGACTATCCGGATTGTGTCGAGATTGAAATTGCTGACAGTGGTCCGTCGCGTGCAGAACGGCAGGGCCTTGGTGGCGGTGTTGTTGGTCGCGTGCATGTAAGTGTCCAGCAAAAACTACTTGATCAGGTTCGTGGAGATGTACGGCTTGATGACTGTGCCGAGGGCGGTGTGGCGGTAACGTTACGGATCCCGAAGGTGGCCTCACAGCGAATGGCTGCTTAATTAGTTCACCTTTCTGGAATGGAGATTTCTGCATGGATGCAGCAATCGAAGCTGGTTCAAGACGTCAGTCTGGTATGCGACCGATTCAGGTAATTGGCCTGTTTTTTCTGTTGCTTGCTGCAGTAGCTGGCGGCTTGTTCATTGATTTTCCTGAGAAGGAGAAGGCTGGCGAAGTTGAATTGCTCGCAGGGGCGGTTCTCGGCCCGGCTGATCTCGCTGTTATCGAAGCCGTCTTTGATCGGTCTGGTCTTGATTCATATCGCGTAGTCGATGGTCGTCTTTATGTGAATGGCGGTCAGCAGAGTAGCTATCTGAGAGCAGTTGTTGACGCAGGTGCATTGCCTCCGGAATTCGGTGGAAGTCTACGGCGAGCCGTTGAGAGTGACAGTCCTTGGCGAAGTAAGGAGACCCAGGCAGAGTTGGTGCGGGTTGCTACTCAGGAAGAGTTGTCGCTGGTAATTCGGACAATGCCAGGAATTGAGCAGGCTGCAGTGCTTTATTCAGGGAGTAATTCAGAGGGGCTGTTTCGTGAGGCGAAGACAGATGAACACACGGCGAGTGTTAGTATTCGGACAGAGGCAGGCGAAGAACTGGATCGACATCGAGTTCAGGCTATTCGCGTGCTTGTGGCCTCTTCAATCGCAGGGCTTCGTGTTGAGCAGGTGGCGCTTACTGATCTGCGAAGCGGGCAGGTGTTTGATGGCCCCCTCGTGTCGGATTCTGAATTTGTTACCACAGACCCAGATCGAGCCAGAGCTGTCGCGTATGAGCATCATGTCACTGCAAAGATTAGGCAGGCGTTGGCTTTCATTCCTGGCGTTTTCGTTGAGGTGAACGCGTCTGCCATTGAGCTGGCCGCTGGAGATGTCAAAGGCAAAGAAGAAACGGGAGGCGATGTCAGGGCCGCCGCGAATGTGCCTGCAATTGTCGGGGTAGGGCTAGGCGGTGTGAAACGCAAGCCGATCGCTGGGCAGGTCGTCCATGTTTCCGTGGCGATTCCCGAAACGTACCTCGATCGTTTGCGTGAAGAGATTTACGAAAATGTCGCCGATCCAGCGGGTTCTGAAATTGAGAGACTGCGTACGCTTGTTGCAGGACTGGTTCCTGCCACCGAACCGTGGGGTCGTGCTGTGGTCACGATTACTCGGTATGCAGGTCATGGTGCGGCTCGCAGCGACCAGGGAGATGTAGCGTTTCCAGATCAGGTAAGTGGTGATGACGCTCAATCCGTGCCGGCATACTCTTTGTCGACCTTTTTTCCGATTGAATGGAATTTCTCAATACGATCCGCAATGACAGGAAAACGCATCGGATTATACGGGTGCATGGCATTAGGCCTCTCCGTCGTCCTGATGTGGTGGCCGGCGTGGCGGAAACAGGGACAGCGGTCAGATTCTTTAAATGATCATGGTCATGATCGTGACGTGATTGATTGGGCGACACTCAGGCGGTCGCATCAGTACGAAGGGCAGAATGAGGCATAGTGAGCCCTATGAAAGCTTTTTCTTTTTACGAGAAGTGGTTGGTCCATATTTTTATTGTGGTAATGTCCGTTTCTGCTCCTGCTGCGATGTGTGCAGATGACGCGCCTGACGCCCCCAGGACGATCGGTAGTTTGCCTAGTATTCCACTTTCTTTGGAAGGAACTTCGGCAAGTCAACCTTCCGAGCGGTCAAGTGACCTTGCCTGGAACAGCGAGGTGGCTTTTGACTGGAAGGCGTGGGCCGTGGTTGGTTTTGCTGGAATTGTGTTGGTCGGCATTCGGCTCATTAGTCGCCGGACAGTCTTTAAGATGCCTAGTGATGTGTTTGAGTTGCTTGGCGAAGCAACGCTAGGCGGAGGGCAACCAGTGAGAGTTGTACGTTTCGGACCGAAGACGCTTTTGGTGAGTGTAGGAAGTGGTGGTCCGAAGACGCTCTCGGAACTTGATGACCCTCTCGCTACAGAATGGATTGCTGCAGCCTGTCGTGGAGAACAGACTCTCCGATCTTTGGCGAGCCATTCAATGACTGGTAATGATTCGAGTGGCGCTGATGTTTCTCATGTTCTTGAGTCGGTTCAGAAAGAAGATGAAAGTAGATCTGTTCGTTCACATCAGTCTGAGGTGGCGTAATGACTGCCTCCGAGTTGAGATTAAAAAAAATTATCCTCGCTCTGGTGCTGGCTCTAATTGCATCAGGTTCCAAGGCTCAAGAAATTCAGCCGGTTGCTGATCCGTTGCAGTCGGAAACAGTGGATGGCGGCCCCGATGCCGGAGGCACTGCCGAGGGTGTTTTGCCATCGAATGAAGATCAATTACCTGGAGTCATAACAGGTTTCCTTGATCGTCGTTGGGCCGATCGTCTCCTGCCAGCGGCATTGACATTCGGAGTGATGAGTCTGGCACCAGCGCTCTTACTCATGACAACATGCTTTGTTCGAATGTCGGTCGTCTTGTCACTCACAAGGCAGGCTATCGGTACTGTGAATCTTCCCTCAACCCAAATTATTACATCGCTGGCATTGTTTCTGTCCGCACTTGTGATGTGGCCAATTTGGACCACTGCCTATCAAGCAGGGATTGAGCCCTATCAGGCAGGAGAAATTACTCTTCAGGAAGCGCTGGAACGTGGAAGTCTTCCGGTTCGGCGATGGATGGCATATCAGATAGAGGAAGCGGATAATCGTGACACGGTTGCGTTGTTTCTTCAGCGACACCCGGGCGGCATGAAGCAAGTAGATAGTTATGACGAAATCCCTACCGAGGTTCTCCTGCCAGCTTTTCTTGTGAGTGAACTGGAGGTCGCATTTATGATCGGCTTTCGTATCTTGTTGCCATTTCTTGTTCTTGATTGCGTTGTTGCAACGCTGGTTGTCTCAACGGGTCTTGTCATGTTGCCGCCTACGATCGTTTCTTTGCCGTTGAAGCTACTCGTTTTTGTCATGGCGGATGGCTGGTCACTTGTTGTTCGGGGGTTGCTCGACGGGGTTCGCCTGAATACTTCATAGTTTTCCGCGGCTCTATTGTTTTCGTCACTCTGGTCTGACAGTTTTCAGGAAGTGTTGTATGGCAAGCTTTGATCTTGTTTCACTCGTTCGGTCTTCACTCATCGAAGGCGGCTTGCTGCTGGCTCCGGCTCTTTTGGCTGGCCTGTCCGTGGCTTTGGTGGTTGGTGTTCTGCAGTCAGCTACCGGAATCCACGAGCCGCTCATTGGTATGGTTCCACGGCTTGTGGTCATGGTGGCCGTCATATTTATAACAGGTGGTTGGATGATCGAACGATTTGTGAGCCTTTTTCAGGCTAGTGTTCTTTCGCCTTAAGAGGAGTCTTGGTTCCTCATGACATTGACGTGTGTTTTGCTGGCCACCGAATCAGTAGCCAACCTAGGGTTCTTCGACTTGTTTTCGGAGTCAACGTTGTTTGTATCTGCCGGAGTCCTGGCTCGCATTGCTGGTGTTTTACTCGGCGGTGGTATGCGGCTTTTTCCGGGTGGGACTGTTCATCTTCGACTTGCGATTCTTTTTATTCTTGGTCTTGCCGCTGCGCCAGTAGCGATCTCCGTGGTGCAGGTGCAGAACGTGACCGAAGAATTGTTTTTCCCTATGGTATTTTCAGAACTACTTGTCGGTGGCTGTCTTGGTTTGTCGATAAGCTTTCTGGCTACAGTTTTCGAGTCTGTGGGTAGTGTGTTTGCCAATGTCGCAGGACTAAATTGGGCAGATGTTTTTACGCCGGGCGGTAGTGGAGGCCCTGGTGTCGCCCGTCTTTGTGGATGGGTAGGCCTTGCCTCGTTTGTCGTAGCCGGCGGCCAACAGTTAGTAGTTGCAGGATTAATCGATAGTTTCCTGCAGATGCCTGTAGGTGCACTTGCTGGAACAACTGAATTACTCGGAGTGCCAATTGTAATGAGGTTGATCGAGTTGCCATCTCTTTGCCTTCAGCTGGCGCTCATGATTTCCGCTCCTATTCTGGTTGCCGTGATAACAGCACATCTGACGGCAACAATCTGTATGCGTTCTATAGCGGTTACGCCTGGCCCGGGACTTCTGCAGGGTATCGCAGCTGCCGTGATGCTCGGTGGCCTGATTGTTGGAAGTCAGCAGTGGGCTGGTCATGCAGGGGAAATTCTCCGCGCTCCATTCGAAGCTAGTTTTGAATCAGCAGATTCGGTCTATCCTGCAGCCAGTCACGGTGCTGTTGAGGCGGGAGGTTGAGTCAGTGAGTGAAAGTCATGATCGAACCCTTCCTGCCACGCCTCGCCGCAGAGAGGACGCTCGGAATAAAGGACTGGCTCCAACGGGTGCTGTGTTGGGGTGGCCTGCTATGGCAGCCGTGGTTTTGGTTGCACTGCCAATTTGGTTTCGTGCGACAGTCTCAGCTGCAGTCGCTGCAATTGAAAATATTCAAATGACTGGACAGGGTGGGACGTATCATATTTTTCTACCACTCATTTTTCCGACAATTGTTGTTGTCGTACTTGCTCTCGGTGTTCTGTTGCTAGTCCGTACACTTTTTGACGGTGCGGCATGGCGAATTGACCGCCTTGTTTTTCGGTTTGAGCGGATTGACCCGAGCATTGGTTTACAACGTATTGTCTCCGCGGCCACTGTTGTTCGGGCCGTGCTTTCTTTTGTTGGTTTTGCTGTTCTTGTCACTGCGGCTTGGTTATTGGCAGGTCCGCTCATTGTTGTTCTGGGTGATTTGCCGGTGCGTCTCGGTCGTGGGGCAGGGCAGGGTAGTGAAGTGCTGTCTGCAGCTGTGAATTATCTGTGGGGCATGCTGGCAGTCGCAAGCATTGTCTCTGCTATGGATTGGTGGCTCCAGCGATTCCGTTTTGAAAGAAAGATTCGGATGACTCCGAATGAGTTGCGTGAAGAGTTAAAGGGCCTGCGAGCAGATCCAAAGGTGCGGTGGCAGCGTAATAGGTAGTGTGATTACACGCGCAGTTCGCTTTCGTCAGTCCGTTCAGGACAGTTCTTTAAAGCTTCTTTCACTGGGCCATCGAGAAACTCATCAACCTGAGTAACAGCGCGTCCCTCAAGGCCTTCTATTGTCAGTGCAGCTTGTAGATCAACGTTCTTAAAAAGCGGATCTTCGGCGAGGCGTTCAACCAGATCGTTATCATGACCATCGCGGATGCCTGCTGTGGCTGCGTGGCTGTGGCGACGAATGGCTTCATGAAGTTCTTGTCGATCACCTCCGGCAGTTGTTGCAGCCATCAAGAGGCGTTCACTAGCCAAGAATGGAATATGCTGCTCAAGGTTGCGACGAATGCTTCCAGGAAGGACAACAAGTCCGCCAGCGATGTTTGAATAGATCACGAGTACCGCATCCGTTGCAAGAAAAGCCTGTGGTAGTACGAGGCGGCGAGGAGCCGAGTCGTCGAGTGTTCGCTCGTACCACTGCACTGCAGCCGTTTGGCTAGCCGTCTGCTGAAGACCCATGGTAAACCGACTTAGGCCGCACATTCGTTCCGCCCTCATTGGATTTCTCTTGTACGGCATTGCAGATGATCCAACTTGATCAGTTTCAAAAGGCTCTTCGAGTTCACCCCATGCCGCTGCAATTCGAAGATCGTTCCCAGCTTTGTGGGACGATTCTGCAATGCCACCAAGAGTTGCCAGAACTTGGGAATCAATTTTCCGAGGGTATGTCTGTCCGGTGACTGGAAACGATTTCTCAAAACCCATTTTTTTCGAAACAAGTTCATCAAGGTGTCGTACTTTCTCGTGGTCTCCGTCAAACAACTCAAGGAAACTAGCTTGTGTACCAGTTGTGCCTTTCACGCCACGGGCACACAGGTGCGCACGTCGATGATGGAGTTCCTCGAGGTCGAGAAGGAGGTCAAGAATCCAGAGGCAGATCCGCTTTCCTATGGTAGTTGGTTGAGCTGGCTGTAGGTGCGTACGCCCAAGACAGATTATTGACTTGGTTTCACGTGCTTTGCTTGCCAGCCTTTCAATGACAGTTGCCAAACGTGCTGTTACTAGGTCGAGTGATTCACGAATTAAGAAAAGATCGGTGTTGTCTGTAACATAGGCACTTGTTGCCCCAAGGTGCATAATAGGCTTGGCTTCGGGGCAGTCTTCTCCGAAGGTATGAAGGTGAGCGAATACATCATGTCGTGTTTGGCGTTCGAATGCGGCCGCTTTCGCAAAGTCAATGGTGTCTAGATGTGACCTCATCTGATCAAGCTGGGAGGGCGTTATGGGTAATCCCATCTCAGCTTCTGCCTCAGCAAGTGCGAGCCACATTCTTCGCCATAACCCATATCGATGCCGATCACTCCAAATATATGCCATCTCTTTCGAGGCATAACGGTCGGCTAATGGATTGCCCCACCGTTCAGTTCCCTCGGATTGCTCGTTCACCATTTTTTCAGTCATCACTAGCCTTTGTTAAGAGTGTGTTCGGTTCTTGGGTTGCTTCTGTGGCTTTTCGGTCGATGTTGACATCATGCAGAAGAAACGCTCAATAGCTAGCCTTGCTCGTGGGCCTCGAGATGCTTCCGCTTTCAGTGATCGATCAAGAGACTCCAGCCAGTTTGGGAGTTGGCGACATCGATGGCTACCAAGACTCCGTAATGCCATTTCAGCCTGGTTCATGGCTTTTGGCCAGCTCGCGACACCGGCCTCTTTCAGTGCCGCGGCAAGACTGGCTGGACGTTTGGGGCCTCCTAGCAATCGTGCTGCTGTCGAATAGCGTCGAAGTACGGTTGCTGCCTGAGCAGTCAGTCCAATAGGGCTTTCGCCAGATTGCAAAAGCTTGTCAAGGAGCGAGATGGCTTCAGTCGTTCGACCTGCCGCCGCTGCGTCAACCATTTCCCAGACGGTTCGTTGGTTCCCCATACCCTCGAGTGAATCAACCATTTCTGGCAGAAGTGTCCGGTTTCCTTCCTGAGGTAAGGCTGACGCGAAGGTTGTGAGAGCCTGATCGATTTGACCAAGTTCGTTACCGAGACGTTCGAGTATCGTGCCTGCTGTTGCTGCGGGCAAATCAATTGAGTGTGCTTCTCGCGCCCATTGGCGAAGCCATTTTGTAAGGTCGAATCGGGGAGGTGTTGAAGTGGTAATAGCGAGCCCGTGTTTATGAACCGCTTTCGCTAGCCGGGTGTTGGAAGGAAAACTTCGCATTTCGAGAATAAGGAATCCATCGGGACCGGGTTTTTGACTTGCAACACGTTCAAGAATTTCTCGATGCGCTGAAACAAATGAATCAGCTTGTCGAACGATAGCAATTCGTGCTGCATCACTAAACATTGGGACTGTTGCAACTTCGTCAAGAATATCTCTTGGGTCAGGCTGATCGTCACCTGAGAATTCACGGCATGCCCATGAAGTGTCATCTTCGTCCGGGTGTATGCACTTTCGTAGCCGAGATAGGATCAGGCGATTCACAAACTGATCATCACCAACGAGCACAACCATTGATGGCTTACTGTCCCCTCCAATGATCAGATTTTTGAGGTTTTTCGGATTGAGCAGCAGATCCAGTCCCAGCACTCCCGCCGTTTTTTTTGCCACTGGTCTCCTCCTCTGGGAATGAAAGAAAATCCCTCATACGCAGTGTAGCGAGATTTATCAGGGAGAGGTCAAGCCTCTGGCGAAAACCCGGCAGAGAAGGGCGCCTTCGATAGATAGACGTTG